>JALUZN010000524.1 GCA_027011835.1 Draconibacterium sp.
AAATAGCAGGATTCAACATAAAAAACAAAACTACATTATAAACTTTTGTTTATTTCATCGATAAAGTTTGAGTATTAATAAACCGACTTTAAATTATTATTACTCTACAATCTTATTTTCAAAAAAATAGTTGTTCTTAAATTGAAACCGATAAATTTGTAGATGAAAAACAGCAAATTCTTTGATGTTCGATTTAAGGCATTTTTGAGTTATTGCTTATATTTCGATATTTCACTAACGTGATTTACATATTCACCTTAATTGTTGTAAAATGAAAAAACACAATTTTTACGCAGGGCCATCAATTTTGCCCGAATTCACAAAAGAAAAAACAGCCGAAGCAATTATGAATTTTGCAGGAACCGGACTTTCTGTAATGGAAGTTTCGCACCGTAGTAAAGAATTTGTTGCTGTAATGGACGAAGCAGTTGCACTGGTAAAAGAGCTTTTAAAAGTTCCCGAAGGTTATTCGGTTCTCTTTTTACAAGGAGGTGCAAGCACCCAGTTTTTAATGGCTCCTTACAATTTATTGGACAAAAAAGCAGCCTATTTAAATACAGGTGCCTGGTCGGCCAAAGCCATTAAAGAGGCAAAATTCTTTGGCGAAGTAGTTGAGGCAGCTTCGTCGAAAGATGCCAATTACAACTATATTCCTAAAAAAATCGATGTTCCTTCCGATGCAAGTTATTTGCATGTTACCACCAACAACACAATTTACGGAACCCAACTTTATACCGACCTCGATGTTGATATTCCATTGGTTGGCGACATGTCGTCCGATATTTTCAGTCGCCCGATTGATATTTCAAAATACGATTTAATTTATGCCGGAGCTCAAAAAAATCTTGGTCCTGCCGGAGCAACACTCGTAATTGTTAAGAATTCGGCAGTTGGTAAAATCGACCGCCAAATTCCTACCATGTTGAATTACCAAACTCATATCGATAAAGATTCGATGTTTAACACACCTTCTGTTTTACCGGTTTTTGCATCGCTGCAAACGTTACGTTGGTTAAAACAAAATGGTGGTGTTGAAGCAATGGAGCAAACAAATATTAAAAAAGCAGCTATGCTTTACGATGAAATTGACAGAAATAAATTGTTTGAATCGACTGTGCCCAATAAAGAGGATCGCTCGAAAATGAATGTTACTTTTGTTATGACTCCGGAATTTGCCGAATTCGAAAAAGAGTTCCTGGATTTCGCTTCAGAAAAAGGAATGATAGGAATAAAAGGACACCGTTCGGTAGGAGGATTCAGAGCATCGATTTACAACGCAATGCCTGTCGAGAGCGTAAAAGCACTTATTGAAACCATGCAGGAATTCGAAAAAACAAAATAAACCTGAAACATTATAAAACGAGAAAATGCAGTACTTTTGTTCTGCATTTTTTTATTTATAGACCTTTTTAAAGAGCGATAATTATCATAGTTAGTAAAAGCGGGTAGTAATACTTTTGACAAAAACAGAAAACATTATGAAACGAATATTAATTGCCACCGAAAAACCCTTCGCACCGGCAGCGATAAAAAAAATGAACAAAGTATTTAAAAAAGCAGATTTTAAGGTTGACCTGCTTGAAAAATACAGTTCGAAACGAGATTTATTAGATGCTGTTTCGAAAGCCGATGCAGCAATAATTAGAAGCGATAAATTTGAGACTGAAGTATTAAATGCAGCAAAAAAGCTAAAAATAGTTGTAAGAGCCGGAGCCGGTTACGACAATGTAGATTTAGCAACAGCTACAAAAAACAGTGTTGTTGTTATGAATACGCCCGGGCAAAACGCAAATGCTGTTGCCGAACTGGCTGTGGGACTTGCAATATTCGGTATTAGAGAACTATTTTCGGGAAAACCGGGTGGCGAGCTGCGTAACCGGACATTAGGACTACACGGATTTGGATTTGTTGCCCGAAACGTTTTTAGAATTGCTCGTGCAATGGGAATGAAAGTAATAGTTTATACACGTTACAGCAAAGATGCAGCAGCAGCAATCGGGCTAAAAGTGGTTCACTCGCTCGAAGAACTCTATAAAAAAAGCGATGTAATTTCTATTCATGTACCGGCTCGCGACGAGCATATAAAATCGGTAAGTGCCGACGTTTTAAAACATGTAAAAGATGGAAGTATTATTGTTAATACAGCACGCAAAGAGGTAATTAACGAACCTGATTTGGTTAAAATGATGGAGGAAAAGCCAAACGTAAAATACATGTCGGATGTAACTCCCGATTGTGCAGCCGAATTTGCAGAGAAATTCGAAGGACGCTATTTCTTTACACCTAAAAAAGCAGGTGCACAAACTGCCGAAGCAAACTTAAATGCAGGTGTTGCCGCAGCCGAACAAATTGTCGACTTTTTTGAAACAGGAAACATTGCCTGCAAAGTAAATTAAATGTAAAACCTCTTTTATTCGGAATAACAACCGGCAAAAAGAGATATAAAATTCATAATATTGAAGCTTCCCGTAGCTAACGCGGGAAGTTGTTTGCATAAAATTGAAACGCAAAAACCAATTACCTGACAAAGAGATTATGGGGATAACAGTACATCCTGACGCTAAAGGTTTAATTTTCGATATGGACGGAACACTGTCCGATTCGTTACCGGTGCACCTTGCAACCTGGAATGCAATTGGCAAAAAATACGGATTCAATTTCGACCCCGAAATTCTTACCGAATTAACAGGCCGCCCGACGATTGAATTTGCCAATCGGGTAATTGAGCAGTACGGAGTTCAGGAAACTCCCGAAAATCTGGTAAAGCAAAAACAGGAGTCGTTTTGGGAACTGGCACATCTTTTAACTCCAATCGAAGAGGTTGTTTCTATTGTAAAGAACTATTATGGAAAACTCCCTTTAGCACTTGGCACCGGCGCAAGTAAAAAAAGTGCCGAAGTTCAGTTAAAAGCATTGAAACTGGAAAAATATTTCGATGCCGTTGTTTCGGCAAACGATGTAACCCGCCACAAGCCCGAGCCCGAAACCTTTTTGAAATGTGCCCGGCAAATTGGTGTTGAGCCTCGTTTTTGTCAGGTTTTTGAAGATGGTGATTTGGGAATTGCCGCAGCAAAAACGGCCGGAATGTTTGTTACCGATATTCGTAAGCATATAAACTACGGAGAATGGAAACACTCCTGATTGCAATAAAAACCGTACTCCCCCTATTTTTGATAATTTTTGCCGGGGCACTTTTCTCACGAATTAAATCCGACACAAAAAATTGGGTTGAAATTCTAAATAAATATGCACTTTGCATCGGGTTTCCGGCACTGGTTGTTGCGTCGTTAATGCACCTCGAAATTGGCGAACAATCGTACACAAACCTTATCCTAATTAACTCCGCATATATTATTTTCTGTTTTCTTCTCCCCTTTCCTATCGCTAAAATCTTCCGTTTATCGAATAAAATGCGAAGCTCGCTATTTCTGATTTTACCTTTTGGAAACATCGCCTATTTGGGAATGCCGGTTTTACAAAATACGTTTGGCGACCAAATACTTCCGGTTGCAGCCATTATTTCTGCCGTATATGTTTTTTGGCTGCTAACACTCGGAATTATTTTAATCGAAATTTTTGGAAAAGAGAAATTCGAACCTCAAAAATTGCTTTTAAGTTTGGTGAAAAACCCGCTGCTTATTTCGGTTTTTGTAGGACTGGCAATTGTTGTATTTAAAGTTAAGGTGCCAACTGTTTTGTCGGAAACAATTCAGCTTTTTGCCAATTCGGTAACAGCGGTTGTACTTTTTTCGCTGGGCATTTTTTTGGGATTTCATAAAACCGGAAGCAAAAAAGAGTGGTCAAACGTTCTGTTATGGATTGGCGTTACCATGTTTCTTCTGCCACTCCTGTTTTTCGAAGTACTACATTTTTTTCAGGTTGAAACGCAACTACTAAAGTCATCGGTTATTGATGCTGCAATGCCGCTTGGATTAACGCCTTATGCCCTTTCCATTCAATATAAACTAAAAACAACGCTGCTGGCCCGCATTGTTGTTTTGGGCACACTATTGTCGCTTATTATTATTCCGCTGTGGATTACTTTTTTAGGATAATTCTTCCCTGTTTTTCAGCCAAACACCCCGAACAAATTCAGAATAACAATTACAAGTGCAACAAGTAAAACATACCTGACATATTTTGCACCGCCCTTAACTGCAAAATTTGCTCCCAGCCAGGCACCGCCCATATTTCCGGCGGCAAGAATTAGTCCGGCTACAATATTTGCCTGCCCGTGATAAATAAATATTCCCAACGAAAAAATGGTATATAATAATATAATAAGAACTTTTACGGCATTTGCTTTTACCAAGTCGTAACCACTTCCAAGCACCAGCCCTGCAAGAAGAAACAACCCCACTCCCATTTGAATAAATCCGCCATAAAAACCTATCAAGAAAAAAATAAAATATTGCAATAAGCCGGGTTTTGCTTTCACTACACCGGCTTGCTTTTTCACCCACATATCGGGTTTAAAAACAACCAAAAAGAACAAAACAACCATTAATGCGGCAATTATTTTTTTTAGCAGCATTACATCGATTTCGACGGCAAAAAATGCCCCCAGTACCGAACCTGCAACTGCAGGAATGGCCAATTTATAATCGGTTGTTAAATTGAGAACTTTTTTTTGACGAAAAGTATTTACGCCTATTATATTTTGCAAAAGAATTGCAATGCGATTTGTACCATTGGCAACATTTGCCGGAAGTCCGAGAAACATTAACAGCGGCAAAGTAAGCATAGAACCGCCACCGGCAGTTGTATTAATAAAACCGGCTGCCAGTCCGGTTCCCATTAGTGCAAGAACAAAGTACCACTCCATTAAATTCGTTTAAAATTTCGTTTTTTACTTCTAAAAATTTAATTGAAATTGTATTGGTGTATCAATAGTAATGAATGAATTTCTGTTTTGCAAGTTATTTTAATACCAAGTTAACCTCGTATTTCTTATTTTTAAAATAGAGCATC
>JALUZN010000525.1 GCA_027011835.1 Draconibacterium sp.
ACTTTAAACAACTTCTACACATTGAATGTAACATACTAACAATATGTAAAATACACTAAAAGAACTTCCGCTTATTTAATTATATTTGTTGCAAATCAAAATTAGTTTTGCCTAAAAAAAAGATTGATTATGAGAAAGTATTTACTATTGTTGTTTATGTCGTTGTCATTATCTCTTTATTCCAAAGATAATTCCCGGGATACCTTAAATATCAATAATGCTAAAAAAGATATTCACAAAACAGGGTGGAGTATATTACCGTTTCCGGTTCTTACTTTTGATACTGACCTGGGTGTTGAATTTGGACTTTCCGGTGTAGCAGTCAATTTTGGCGATGGAAAAATCTATCCCAAGTATTATCAAATGATGTCCTTCTCAGGATCAATTTATACAAAAGGAAGTGCTACCTCTCTTTTTACTTTCGATTCAAATAAACTCATTAAAGGATATCATACACTATTTGACATTGCCTATCTTCCCGATATGGCTTACGACTTTTTCGGATACAATGGATATGAAGCCGTTTATAATGAAAAATGGAGATATGAGGACAATAACGAATACCGCTCGCGATTATTCTATAAACAAAAACGTAATATGCTGCGTATTCGAACAACATTTTTAAAAAAGATTAATGATGAAAGTAACTTCAAAATATTATTTGGGGCTGAACTCTACAATGTTAAATCAAGTTCGATAGATATTGACAGACTCAACAAAGGGAAAAATAAAGATGCAATGTTACCATCAATTGATAGTGTACCACCGTTATACGACCGTTACATACATTGGGGAATAATTAGTGAAAGTGAAAAAGATGGAGGAATGTTTTCTATTATTAAAACAGGACTTGTTTATGATAACCGAGACAATGAGCAAGTTCCAATGAAAGGTATTTGGGCAGAAGCCACACTACTTGCAGCACCCCAATTTATGTCATCAATGGACAAGGGTTTTTTAAAACTTGCTCTTTATTGGAGACATTATATCCCAATTGTTAAAAACCAGCTTTCATTCGCTTATCGTTTAAATTATCAGGGAACCATAGCAGGTTATGCGCCGGTTTATGCACAAACCTTTACATTCAACTCTGTTGCGAATGGACTTTACAACGAAGGTCTTGGTGGGGCTAAAACAGTACGCGGTGTGGTCAGGAACCGTATAGTGGGCGACGGTATTGTTCTGGGAAACTTTGAATTTCGTTGGGATGCAATCGATTTTGTTTTTTTCAACCAAAATATTGGAATTGTGTTGAGTACTTTTTTTGATACCGGAAGAGCCGTAAAAAAAATCGACATACAGGATATCGTCAATAACTTAACCGATGAAGAAATTGATTATAAACATGTTGGCGATACCAAAGCAGATTACTTTAATTTAGCCCCCGACAAATTTCATAATACAGCTGGTGCAGGGGTGCATTTCGTATTAAATCACAGTATTACTGTTGCTGCTGACTTTGCCACAGCACTTAATCCGCAGGACGGTACAAAATTGGGAGTTTATATAGGTTCTTATTTTTTATTTTAAATTTTAGTTCAATAGTATATAAAAGCTGATTTGCAAAATGGGTTTAAACTCTCTAAGAATCCACGTTCAATTTGACTTTAAACAAATTCAATAAAAAAATTATCAGATGAGTCCATATTTAGTTTTAAGTATAATTTTAGGTTACTTTTTTATGTTGATAGGAATTTCGTGGTTAACATCGCGAAAGGCCGATACAAATGCGTTTTTTACCGGCAACCGGCAATCGCCATGGTTTTTAGTTGCCTTCGGAATGATTGGGGCAACGCTATCGGGCGTAACTTTTATTTCGGTGCCTGGAGTTGTTGGCAAATCAGCATTTTCGTACCTGCAATTTATTATGGGAAATGTAGTGGGATTCTGGATTGTTGCTACGGTTTTACTGCCACTTTATTACCGGATGAACCTTGTATCGATTTACACATTCCTCGAAGAACGTTTCGGAATAAAATCGTACAAAACCGGCTCATTTTTCTTCCTTATTTCAAAATTAATAGGTGCCGCTTTCAGGTTGTATCTTGTTGCAGGCGTTTTACAAATTGCATTTTTCGATGCCTTTAATATTCCCTTTTGGATAACTGTTGTGGTTACCATTTTATTAATTTGGGTTTATACATTTAAAGGCGGAATTAAAACAATTGTTTGGACCGACACATTGCAAACCCTCTTTTTAGTGAGCGCGGTAATTTTTACCATCGTTGCCATCTCGAAAAGCCTCGATTTGAGTGGAGGAAATTTGGTACGTGAAATTTATGACGACCCAAATTCAAAAATCTTTTTCTGGGATTGGCGGTCGGACAACAACTTCTTTAAACAGTTTATTGCCGGTATTTTCATTACCATTGTTATGGTTGGAATGGACCAGGATATGATGCAAAAAAACCTAACGTGCAAGAATAAAAAAGAAGCACAAAAAAATATGTTTGTTTTTTCTGTCTCGTTTTTTATTTCCGTCATCCTCTTTTTAAGCCTCGGGGTAATGCTCTATATTTATGCAAATAAAAATGGCATTTCAATACCCGAATCTACCGATGATTTGTATCCAAAACTGGCATTAAATTATTTAGGATTGCCTGTGGGAATTGCATTCCTCCTCGGAATTACAGCCGCCGCATATTCTAGTGCCGACTCGGCATTAACCGCTCTCACAACTTCGTTTAGTATCGACTTTCTGAGAATTGAACAATATGAAGAACAGAAAAGAAAACGAATTAAAAAATGGACTCATTTGATGTTTTCGGTTTTACTCATTCTTGTTATTCTCGTATTTAAAGCAATTAACAACGAAAGTATTGTAATGGCTGTATTTAAAGTGGCCGGTTATACATACGGACCAATTTTAGGGCTGTTTGTTTTTGGAATGTACTCGAAACGAAAAGTGACAGACAAATGGGTTCCGTATGTTGCTTTTAGTGCTCCTGTTATTACCTATTTTATTTCAAGTTATTCCGAGATTTTACTGAATGGGTATAAATTTGGATTCGAATTATTATTGGTAAACGGCCTGATTACAATTATTGGATTATTTGCTATTTCAAAAAAATCAACAGAAAACTCTTAGCGATTTTCGGTAAATGTTAAAAAATGTGAATTGATTTTTTATCTTTGTCATAATATTGTTGAAATTAATTTCAAATAATTTGACAATAAGGAGTTAAGAAGCGCGTTAAATAATATAAACCTTGGTCGAAATTGATTAAATATCTACTTCAAATATTGGTAGTAGTGGCGTTATCTTTCACACTATTTTCGTGTGAGGATGATGGATATATGACTTCGCCCGATGCTCAACTGATTTTTTCTACCGACACAATTACTTTCGACACCATCTTCACCACCATTGGATCTACAACTCAACGCTTTACAGTTCAAAACCCATACGACGAAAGCATTATTATTTCGGACATTAGTTTAGGCGGCGGCGATTTCTCGAGTTTCAGGCTAAACATAAACGGCGAAGTTGCCAACACAATAGCAAACATTGAAGTTCCGGCACGCGACAGTATTTATATTTTTGTTGAAGTTACCATCGACCCCAACGGGCAGAACCTGCCAATGGTTGTGCAAGACTCCATTAAATTTACCACCAATTCAAACATTCAGGACATTAAACTAATTGCATACGGACAAGATTTTAAACTAATAAAAGGAGAAAAACTAGAAACGACAACCTGGACTTCTGAAAAACCTTATTTGGTGTACGATTATGCTTTTGTCGATAGTACAGCAGTTTTGACCATAGAACCGGGAACTAAAATATTTTTCCATAAAGATGCAGGGCTTTATATTAAAGGGAAAATAATTGCAGACGGAAATTTTGCACAGCCAATAATGTTCTTGTCCGACCGGCTCGAAGATGGATATAAAAATATTCCCGACCAGTGGAATGGGATTATTTTATACTCAGGAAGTCACGAAAATTTATTCAACTTTTGCACCATAAAGAATGCAAATATCGGGTTACAAGTTGGCAATATTGAAAACGAGGGGTACGCTTCGGTACGGTTTACAAACTCGCGAATAGAAAATATGGCGTACGCAGGATTATTTGCACTGAAATCGAAAATATATGGCTACAACGACCTTTTTGCAAATTGTGGCTTTTACACTGTTGCCCTGTTAATAGGTGGCGAATACGAATTTTACCACACAACGGTTGCCAACTACTGGGGAAATTATTCCAGTCGTCCGCGATCAACTTCATCGGTAGTTATTTCGAATGTTTTAATTGTTCCCGGCGAAGATGGGTCGAAAACAAGTTATGAAGGCGATTTAGAAAAAGCAACATTTGGGAACAGTATAATTTATGGCAATATTTCTCAGGAAATAGAACTGGGAAACAACAACAAAAACACATTTAATTTTCTGTTCGACCATTGTATCATTCAGGTTCCCGACACGTTTAATACTTCAAACAAAGACCATTATATAAATGTATTAAAAGGCAACGATGCCGACCCGCTTTTTATCGACCCGTATGAAGAGTATAACTACGCACTCGATACCCTCTCGCCGGCCAAAGATTTTGGCAAACACGAGTATGGACTGCAATTTCCAACCGACCTGTTAAATAAAGACAGAACTGCCGATGATGGCCCTGATTTGGGAGCATTCGAACGTATTGAAGAGAAAGATGAAGAGTAAAACGACTCTGATTATTCTGCTTATTTTCTTCTCATTTCCATCTTTTTCTCAAGAAAACAACACCGGTTTTTCAATTCTCTTTTATAATGTTGAAAATTTGTTCGACACAAAAGATAATCCGCTTACCGAGGACAATGAATTTACTCCTCAGGGTACTCGGCACTGGACAAGCAAAAAGTTAAACAGTAAACTTTCGCATATTTCGAAAGTAATCCTGAGTGCGTCGGGGTGGAACCTGCCAGCTGTTGTTGCCTTGTGCGAGATAGAAAATAAAGCGGTTTTGGAACAACTTCTATCTACTACTCCATTAAAATCGGCTGGATACAAAATAATTCATAAAGAGTCGCCCGACCACCGGGGAATTGATGTGGCATTTCTTTACAATTCGAAACAGTTTACTCCTGTTAAATACAAGTACTACCCATTAAAAGACAAAAACAATTCAATTCTGAAAACACGGGAAATATTATATGTTACGGGAGTAGTGAATGATACAGACACCATCCATTTTTTTATTAATCACTGGCCATCTCGTTATTCGGGGCTTTTAAACACACAACCACTGCGTATTGCCGCGGCAAAACTTCTGCGACAAAAAGTAACCGAAATAGCCGAACAAAACAGCACACCAAAGATTATTATAATGGGCGACTTTAATGACCAGCCGACCGACGAAAGTATATCTTCTTTTTTAAAAGCGAAAGAGCTAAACGAGATACCCGAAAATAAAGGGCTGTACAATTTGTCATTCAATTGGCTAAAAAACGGACACGGCACATTAAAATATCAATCGCAATGGTCGGTATTCGATCAGATAATTGTTTCGGGTGCTCTGTTAAATGCAAAAAAAGGGTTACTAACAAAACCCGAAAATGCCGAGGTTGTAAGTTATCCGTTTTTATTTGTTCAAGATGAAAAATACGGAGGTAAAAAACCGAACCGCACCTATTTTGGTTATTCGTATAAAGGAGGATTCAGCGATCACCTGCCAATTTTGCTCCGTTTAGAATGGGCCAATTAATCCGGTTTTTCGAATCCAAGCTCAGCAGCTTTCTTCAACATAAATTCATACGCTTCGTTGTAATCGTTATGAATTTCCCCGTCGAGAATGGCATCTTTAATCGCATCTTTAATCAATCCTACTTCGCGACACGGTTTCATATTAAAAGTTTTCATAATTAATTCGCCGTCGACCGGTGGCTGAAAATTTCGAATGGCATCTTTCTCTTCAATTTCCTTTAGCTTTTGCCTAACCATTTTAAAATTCTTCATATACCGTTTTACCTTTTCGCTGTTTTTCGAGGTAATATCGGCTTCGCAAAGTGTCATTAAATCATCAATATCGTCGGCAGCTTCGAACAACAATCGGCGCACAGCCGAGTCGGTAACTACATCTTCGGAAAGCACAATGGGACGCATATGCAACTGAACCATTTTCTGAACATATTTCATTTTTTCGTTCAAGGGCAATTTCATCCGGCGAAAGATTTTTGGAATCATTTTTACGCCAATAAAATTGTGAGCGTGGAATGTCCACCCCTGCCCGGGAATAAACTTTTTGGTTGCCGGTTTTGCAATGTCGTGTAAGAGTGCTGCCCACCGCAGCCACAAATTATCGGTGTTCGGAACAATGCGGTCGAGAACCTCGAGAGTATGATAGAAATTATCTTTGTGCCCGATTCCATTTACCCGTTCAACACCTTTTAGTTGTTGCAATTCAGGAAAAATAATAGCCAACAAACCGGTCTCTTCCAAAAGCTTAAACCCTATCGAAGGTTTTTCGGCCATCATAATTTTATTCAACTCATCGATAATTCTTTCAGCCGAAATTATTCTGATTCGCTCCCGGTTTTTAACAATTGAGTCGTAAGTTGCAGCTTCAATATCAAAACCAAGCTGGGTCGAAAAACGAATTGCCCGCATAATCCGTAACGGGTCGTCGGAGAATGTAATGTCGGGGTCGAGAGGAGTTCGTATAATTAAATCCTCCAAATCATCGAGTCCGTTAAACGGGTCGATTAGTTTGCCAAAATTTTCTTTATTCAACTGCAAAGCCATTGCGTTAATCGTAAAATCGCGCCTGTTCTGATCGTCTTCGAGTGTTCCGTCTTCGACAATGGGCTTTCGCGAGTCTCTTTTATACGACTCTTTTCGCGCACCAACAAATTCAACCTCAAGGTCTTTGTATTTTAGCATAGCAGTGCCAAAATTCTTAAAAACACTCACTCGGGGACTTGGACGAAGCTTTTTCGACACATTCCTTGCCAACTCAATTCCACTGCCAACCGTTACAATATCAATATCTTTCGAAGGACGTCTTAATAATACATCGCGAACAAATCCACCAATTACATAGGTTTCAAGTTCCATTTCATCAGCAACTTCCGATATAATTCTAAATATTTTATGATTCAGTTTTTTTCTCATTATTTGTTAAAATAAGCAGTGAGTATTAATTTTTATGACACTACCTGATAAAATCGTGACAAAATTACAATTATTTAAACGAAATCAACCTAAATTTGTCGTTTTAGAAAAAGAGGCATTATATTTGATATGCACATATCGACATTTTTAGATACGTAAATATATAACTGAAAAATAGAATAATATGTTAGAGCATTTAACAAAAGAGACATTTAAAGAGAAAGTCTTTAATTTTGAAGCAAACAAAGAGTGGAAATACGAAGGCGACCGCCCTTGTATGATTGATTTTTATGCCGACTGGTGTGGCCCGTGTAAAATGGTAGCACCTCTTTTAGAGGAGTTACAAGCCGAGTATGGTGACTCTTTAGTAATTTACAAAGTTAACACTGAAGAACAGCAAGAACTTGCAGGAATGTTTGGTATTCAAAGTATTCCATCGTTGCTTTTTGTTCCGCTTGAAGGACAACCGCAAATGGCAATGGGTGCATTACCAAAACAAACTTTCGAAAAAGCCATTGCAGATGTGCTGAAAGTGGAAAAGCCTGTTCTTAGCTAAAGATACTTTAAAACTTTTTCAAGTTGAATTCCACGGGAACCTTTTAATAAAAGGTTCCCGTTTTTTATTTTATTCTTTTCGAAATAACTTATTAACCCGGCAACATCTGTAAAACGTTTGAATCGATACGATTTCCCAGCATTATAGAATTCGTTTCCAACCAGAAATGCCTCTTCGATTTTTAAACTGCTAATCAGCTCCAGAATAAGTGTGTGCTCTCTTTCCGAATAGTGCCCCAGTTCTAACATATCGCCCAGAATGAGATAATTATTACCTCGATTATTGGCAACAAAACTGGTAATTGATGCTTGCATACTTGTTGGATTGGCATTATAGGCATCCATTATTATTCGCAACCCACCTTTTTCTATTAACTGCGACCGATTGTTTTGTGGCATATAATTTTTTATGGCTTGTTCTATTTTTAGTGGGTCGACTTTAAAATAACTTCCGATGCAGGCAGCCGCCAAAACATTTTCGAAATTATAATCGCCAATTAAATTACTTTTTAAATACAGTACCTCTTTTTCAAAATTTACTTTTAAACTTACAAATGGCGGCGTTTGTACGGGTTCGCCTATAAAATCAGCCGAAGCAGTACCAAATGTACATGTATTGTTGTATTCCGAAAACCGCTTTAGAATTTCATTGTCGGCATTATAGAAAAACATTCCATTTTTTTCTTTTATAAAATCGAACAACTCGCTTTTTGTTTTTATCACATTTTCGAACGAGCCAAACCCCTCGAGGTGTGCTTTTCCTATGTTTGTAATAATTCCAAAATCGGGTTCTGCAATTTTACAAAGAGCTTCAATCTCGCCGGGATGGTTAGCCCCCATTTCAACCACTCCAAACTGCGTATCACTATTCATTTTTAAAAGTGTTAGCGGCACGCCAATGTGGTTATTAAAATTCCCCTGAGTAAAACTTACATTGTATTTTTGCTTTAAAACTGTTGCCACCAACTCTTTGGTTGTTGTTTTCCCGTTTGTTCCGGTAATGGCAAGAATTGGAATTCCCAAAGTCCTTCGGTGCAAATTAGCCAGGTCGGTTAATGTTTCTAACACATTGTTAACCAACACTATTTTTTCTGATGTTGCGTATTCTTCCTCATCAACAATGGCCCAGGCAGCTCCATTTTTTAACGAAGCGGCAGCAAACTTGTTTCCATTAAAATTATCACCTTTCAGGGCAAAAAAGATACTCCCTTTTTCAATTTTCCTACTGTCGGTTGCTATTAACGGATGTTTTTGAAATATGCGATAAATTTTCTCAGTTGTTGTCATCCCTCAAAAATAAAAAAACCTTTCGTTGATTTACGAAAGGTTTTTGAAATATGTAAGTAAATTATTCTCTTAAAATCCCTCCGGACTTCCCACACGTGTCATTGCGCAACGGAATCCGAGGTCGTCTTGAGCTTTTGTCTCTTCCAAATACCGTCTTGTTCCGGGCACAAGCCAATATGCACGATCTTTCCACGAACCGCCTTTGTAAACTCTAACCTCGTCGGTTATTAACGAAGAGAAAGCTCCCGGGCGATTATCCTGAATGTACATACCATCGGTTTTTCTGTCTTTTGCAGCATTCCAGTTTCCCGACTCAACCACTTGCGAATTTGGGTCTCCATCAAGAAAGTTTCTATAGTCGGCAACAGTATCTTTAACAACTTGTCCGTATTTGTCTACAATCCATTTCCCGTTTTTATCGCGTTTCCTTTCGGTAATTACATTTCCACGGAATGGGTTAAACTCATTTTCATCGTTAAACGACAGGGGGCGATACACATCGGCTACCCACTCGTTTACGTTTCCTGCCATACAATACAAGCCAAAGTCGTTTGGTTCGTACGAGAAAACAGGTGCGGTAATGTCGGCATTATCGTTTAAAGCACCTGCCATTCCCATCATATCACCACGTCCACGAACAAAGTTTGCTCGCATTCGTCCTTTATTTTTTTTCGAATCTTCGCGAAGGTAAGCTCCGTTCCAAGGATATATTTTACGGTCGGTAAGCAGCTCTCCATCAGTATTACCAATTAAACCGTATGCAGCATATTCCCATTCGGCCTCAGTGGGCAAACGGTATTTCGGAAGTGTTATTCCATCTTCGGCACGAACTCTTCGTGTACTTCCGTCGGGGTTTGTTTGCGGGTTATCTCCCTCAGCTCCCTGATAAATTCCATTAATATACGTATCGGTAGTAAATACATTTTTCCCTGCCTGAGTATTATCGTGTTTTAAAATTCCGCGGTCGACTAAAATTTGTTCGTTTACTCTGTCGGTACGCCACGCACAATATGCCTGAGCTTGTATCCACGAGACACCAACTACAGGATAATCGGAATAAGCAGGATGACGGAAATAGTCGTCGACATAAGGTTCGTTATAGGCCAGTTCCTGTCTCCATAACGACGTGTCGGGAAGAACAGAAACTAATTTGGCTCTGTCGCCGGGGTAAACGCGCGATGTCCAATGAGTAAATTCGCGATAGTCCTGATTCGAGACTTCTGTTTCGTCCATATAAAAAGAGGCTACGGTAACTCTTCTCGGGAAGTTATCCCAACGGTACATTACATCTTCTTCAACACGCCCCATTGTAAATGTACCTCCCTGAATAAAAACCAATCCGGGACCGGCTTCCTGCTCGTATCCCGAAACATTTGGAATATTTCCCGTCGCTTCATCGTTATATTTCCATCCCGTTGTGCGCGAAGTACTCCCTTTTTTACCCTTACCATTTTTATTAAACATACCGCAACTCGATACCGCTACGGCTAATAAAACAATAAATAAAGTTTTTAACTTCATCAATTTCATATAATTATAAATTTATATTATCAAAAACTGTTATAAATCCCGTAAACAAACATATTTCTGTTCTACAATAAATTTGTTTGCACATAATTTAAGTTGTCGCTTTTTTCAATCGACACAAATATAACTAATTTGTTCAATTCTTATTGTTTTGGCTTTTTAATATTTTTTGAAGTTTTTAGAACTATGTTCATATCTTTGTCGGCCCGACAGGAAATATAAACATTGCAATTAATAGGCAGCATTTTGCAATATAAATGTTTCAGGGTCGTTTAATTGATATATTTTTGAGATAACATATGAAAAGATTTTTATTTCTTTTTTCCATTATAATTGTTGGATTTACAGCAAACGATATGCAGAAAGAGCATATTGTATTAAACTGGGATAGTGTAGAATCTTCGCAAATAGCAAAGGAGAGAGGAGTTCCATACTGTTTCGACGGGGCTGTGTTTGCTGCTTTCGACGAGACCTTGCCGCTCTATTCGCGTATTTATAATCTTCAAAATAAAAATCAGGATTTTAAAATTATTATTGAAGCTCCGGTTTTTAAAGAGGTAGAAATTCCAAAGAATTATTCGCTCTCCAATAAAATTACAGAGAAGATTGAAGTTAAAAGTTATAAACTGCAATCGGGTGATAAATTTAAGTTACAGGTTAAAATTATTCCTTTTAAAAAAGTAGGCGAAAAGCTGTTTCTGCTCGAGAGTTTTAATTTGAAGAAAATTGTTGCTACCGAAAAAAGTGCAAAAACCAATGCTGCCATCGTTTGGAAGTCGGAGTCGGCTTTAAAATCGGGGAAGTGGGTAAAAATTAGTATTCAGGAAACAGGAATGTATAAAATTCCATATTCGAAATTAACGGAATGGGGATTTTCGAACCCGGCGAAAGTTAATGTTTTTGGCAGCGGGGCCACCCTCCTTTCCGAAGACCCCGGCGAGATTAATTACGACGACATTGTTCAGAATGCAATTTGGCATGGGAAAAACGGTGGCGAAGATTGTCTCTTTTTTTATGCTGCCGGGCCAATAAAGTGGCAACTAAACAATTCAACAGGCGCTTTCGAACACCAACGAAACGAGTACACAAACAAAGGATTTTACTTTTTATCGGAAGAAGTTGGCAACGAGAAAAACCCCGTTTTGTTACCCGAAGTGGAAGAACCTGCCACACACGAAACAACAACTTCTGATGCCTACGAAATACACGAAAGTGAACTGGAAAATATTTTACCTCACGGTTCGGGGAAAAACTGGTATGGCGAACGTTATAAAAACGGCACAAATAAAAATATCAACTTCGACTTAAAAAACATCGATACTTCGGCAAAGATTAAAGTGCGTGTAAGTGCGGTTGCACGGTCGGCACAAGCATCGGAAATGCCGGTGCTTATCAACCACCTCAACGTTGGAACACTAAACTTTAACCGGGTAAATACCGGAAGCCAGACTTCGACATTTGCAAACAACCAAAAAAAACTATTTAATACTGAAGTTCAAGAAGATAAAGTTGTAGTAACAACAAAATATTATAGTAACGATGGCGGGTCGGTTGACGAAAATGCTATTGCCTGGCTCGATTTTATTGAAGTTAATTATCGCAAAAAACTGACAGTTGAGAATAAACCACTCTCCTTTTGCGATATAAATTCGGTTGGAGAAAACAATATTGTTGAATTCACAATTCAGAACAGCTCTTCATCGACCAAAGTTTTCGATGTTACCGACATTAATAACATGAAAGAAGTTCCGATAAAATTAGAGGGAAATGTGGCGAAAATAAAACAACCGGCCTCTACACTTCATCGATATGTTTTAACCGACAGCAACGAAACTTTTCCGGAGCCCGAATTGGTTGGTGAAGTAAAAAACCAAAATCTGCACAGTTTAGAAACTCCGGAACTTTTAATTGTTACACACCCGAATTTTGAGAGTGCGGCAAATGACCTGGCAGAATTTCACCGTTCGTTCGACAATATGAATGTTGAAGTTGTTGTAGCCGATAATGTGTACAACGAATTTAGTTCGGGAAGTAAAAATGCAACCGGAATTCGTAATTTCATAAAAATGTTTTACGACCGAAACGACGGATTAAAATATGTGTTGCTGCTTGGCGACGGAAGTTACGATAACAGAAGCATTAAACCCATTACAAAAAGTTTTATTCCCACCTATCAATCAGAAAATTCGCTTAGTCCGGTTGGCTCGTTTGTTACCGACGACTTTTTTGTTCTTCTCGACCCCGGCGAAAGTGTGTACGATGGTGCTGTTGATTTGGGAATAGGACGAATACCGGCAACATCGCCATTTACAGCCCAACTGGTTGTTGATAAAGTAAAGCGGTACTACTCGACAGATGCAATGGGAAGCTGGCGAAATACGATCTGTTTTATTGGCGACGACCAAAACGAGGGGCAAACCATGCATATGCTCGATTCCGAAGAACTGGCAGACCATATTAACGATGAATATCCCGAATTTATTACCGATAAAATTTATCTCGATGCATACCAGCAAGAGACAACTCCTGCCGGCGAGCGCTACCCCGACGTAACCGCTGCAATTAACAAACGTGTAAAAGATGGCGTTTTGGTGCTAAATTATGTGGGGCATGCCAACGAGCGTTTTCTCGCCGATGAACACGTGTTAGACATAAGTAATATTAACTCGTGGTCGAATAAGAATTACCTCCCTGTTTTTGTTACGGCAACATGCGAATTCAGCCGTTTCGATGCCGATGTAGCTTCTGCCGGAGAATACATTTTATTTAATCCGAACGGTGGCGGAATCGGACTCTTCTCGACAACAAGAGTGGTATTTTCCTACTCTAACTTTTTGCTCAGTAAAAGTTTCTACAACTTTGCTTTCGAACGAGACGAAAACGGCGACCATTACCGGATGGGAGACATTATGCGACTGGCAAAAATTAACACTATAAACACCACTAATAAAAGAAATTTTTCGTTGTTAACCGACCCGGCACTTAAACTATCATATCCGAAATACAAGGTAAAAACAACTCAAATTAATGGCCACG
Source organism: Draconibacterium sp. (assembly GCA_027011835.1). Classification (GTDB taxonomy): domain Bacteria; phylum Bacteroidota; class Bacteroidia; order Bacteroidales; family Prolixibacteraceae; genus Draconibacterium. The sequence goes on from JALUZN010000525.1 coordinate 13,504, forward strand.
ATATCAACAACAATCAAGACACAATTCGGGCACTACAAAAGGTAACCATTACCGGATTTATTGCCGACAATTCGGGCAGTAAACTAACAAGTTTCTCGGGCGAAATAGTACCTGTTGTTTACGACAAGGCAATTATTATGAATACACTGGGAAACGGAGGTTACGACCCAATTCAGTTTAAAGTTCAGGAAAATATAATTTATAAAGGACTGGCAAGCGTTAAAAATGGCGAATTCACTTTTAGTTTTGTTGCGCCTAAAGATATTTCGTATAACCTTGGCAAAGGAAAAATTATATATTATGCTAAAAATGGAGATGTAGATGCACACGGAGCATTTACCGACTTTACAATTGGCAGCTCTTCCAATGATTTTGAGCCCGACAATAAAGGGCCGGAGATAGAACTTTTTATGGATTCAAAAAATTTTGTATCGGGAGGAGAAACCGGAATATCGCCAACATTATTGGCTTTTATTTCCGATAAAAATGGGATTAATACAGTTGGGAACGGTATTGGCCACGACATTACCGCAGTACTCGACGACGACTATTCGAATGTGATTGTACTCAATAATTTTTTCCAGTCCGATTTAGATGACTTTACAAGCGGAAGCATCAACTTCCCTTTTCAAAATTTAAAGCCGGGGAAACATAAACTTGTACTAAAAGCATGGGATGTGGCAAATAACTCGAGCGAAACAGAGATAGAATTTACCGTGTCGGGAGATTTTTATATTGAAGAGACAACCAACTATCCGAACCCCATGCAGAGTTATACTTACTTTACTTTTAAACACAATCAGTCGGGAGCGACATTAAAAACCACGATTGAGATTTTCGACTTGTCGGGGCGCCGAATTGACTATATGGCACAAAACGTTGGGTCAAGCGGCACCGAAAGCAATCCCATTCGCTGGGACATTCACGAATCTCAGCTACTGCTTCGAAACGGAATTTATATTTATAAAATTACAGCACAAAACAGCGATGGTGTTATTGCAGCCAAATCGGGTAAAATAATGATTGCTCAATAAAAATTGTGAAGTAATATAATTTTTATAAAAATGTTCCGTTCTCTTTTTTAGTTTATCTATTGCAGCAAAGACAATTATTATATCTTTGCACGCTCAATTTAAAGACAATTATGATTAAGTTATTTCGATTTTTATTTATTGTAACATTAATAGTTATTATTTCTGAAGGAGTTATGGCACAGGCTACTACGTCGGGTGCCAATACAATTACCACTGCAGTTCCGTTTTTAGGGATTACACCCGATTCGCGTGCCGGTGGTATGGGAGATGCCGGAGTTGGTTTAACACCCGATGTAAGTTCGCAACACTGGAACCCGGCAAAATATGTATTTATGGAAAGCGATATGGGAGTTGGCCTGTCGTATTCGCCCTGGCTGCGTGCTTTGGTCAACGACATCAATCTTGCTTACCTTTCGGGATATAAAAAAATCGACGACCAGCAGGCGATTAGTTCATCGTTACGCTATTTCTCGTTGGGTGATATTGTATTTACCGACATTCGTGGCACAAAACTGACTACACAAAGTCCAAACGAATTTGCCATTGATTTTGGCTATTCACGAAAACTTTCTGATATTTTTTCAGGTTCGGTAGCTGTTCGATACATTCGTTCCGACCTCACCGGCGGTCAAATGGTAAACGGCGTTGAAACCAGACCCGGAAACTCGTTTGCTGCCGATGTTGCCTTTTATTGGTACAACGAATTCAGAGCAAACCGCAAAGACAATATTTTCTCGGCTGGTATTAATATTCAGAATATTGGTTCAAAAATTTCGTACACCGACGGAGAGGTAAAAGATTTTATTCCAACCAACCTTATGATTGGTGCGTCTTACACCACCGAGTTAGACGATTACAACTCATTCTCGTTTTCGTTCGAAGCCAATAAACTGCTAGTTCCCACTCCGCCAAAAGACTCAACAACATACGTTGATGGAGAAGTTATTCTTGCCAGTAGAGCTTCTGACATGTCGGTTATCAAAGGAATGATTACCTCTTTTTACGATGCGCCGGGGGGATTTAAAGAGGAGATGCAGGAGATTACTCTTGCCATTGGAGTTGAATATTGGTACAACAAACAGTTTGCAATACGAGGAGGTTATTTTTACGAGAACGAAAACAAAGGTAACCGGAAATATTTTACCGCAGGTGCAGGATTAAGAATGAACGTGTTCTCACTCGACTTCTCGTACCTTTTGCCAACACAACGTAACCACCCGTTGGAAAATACGTTACGATTTACTCTCTCGTTTGATATCGACGCATTTGGAAACCAACGGTAATGGATTTTCGGATTGGACAAGGATTTGATGTTCATAGAATTGCCGAAGGAGAAACCCTTTGGTTGGGTGGAATTTTAATTCCACATTCGAAAGGAACAATTGC
>JALUZN010000526.1 GCA_027011835.1 Draconibacterium sp.
GTTAAAAAATCTTCAATAGTTTGAATAGATTCTAAAATATCAAATAAATATTTTTTCACCTTGACGATCATAAATTAACGATTTACTTTTATTTACTTCTTCAATAAAATATGGATTCGATAATGATTTAACAGTAACCAAATCGACTTTACGACCAAAGAGTTGCTCCAGTTTCTCGGCTAATAAAAAATAGTTTTCAGCGTAATCTTCAATTTTTAAATCTACAAAAGAAACAAGAAAATCAATATCACTATCTTTCGAGAAACTAAGCGTATTGGCAGAACCAAAAATCCATAGTTTATCAACACTAAACATTTTGCAAAGTGCTTTAACCTCTTCAATTCTATTTTTTACCAGTTCAATCATAAAATAAAAAAACCTGCTCTTTTCGGAGCAGGCTCATTTTGAATATCTTAAAAATACCAATATGGCTATTAACTCCTGACTTACGTAAGAAGACCCCACCACGGCAGCCATATTGTATTTAATTTTTGCATTTTGTTATTTTAATTCTGTTCAAAAGAATAAAATATTTTACTAAAAAACAACTAAGAGCGATAAAAGTTCAGATAAACTCTGAAAAATTAATTTGCCAAAGTAAACCTGAAACTCACTCCGAAATTGGTATTCGATGTTGGGAACGAAAGCGAAGTAAACGGATTATTTATTATTTTATCGAAGAACACACGCATTTGAAAACGGTCGCTCAACATATAATCGGCAGTAGTTTTTATGCTAATGGCACTCTGTCCCTGTGTAATCTGATTGTCGTTATCATCTAACTTACGAAGTATTGTTTTGTTTTTACGAAGCGAGAAATCGGCTCTTAAATTTAGGTCGTTCGAGTAAGCTTGTTGCGATTTCTTAGTTTTAATAATTAAGTCCATTTGTGTAAACCGGTATCCTAAACCAACGGTGTATTCGTTGCTCATCACTTCGGTTAACTGGTTGTTTGCAAACGACAGATTAAGGTTTCGCGATCTTTTTATTTCGCCACGTGAGGTAAAATCGTTTACCCACATAATATCGATGTTAATTAACGGGCTAAATGTTTCGGTAATACTAACCGAATTAAAATCGTAAGGAGCGACAAAGTTTTCGGCAAAATCGCGAACATAACTAAAACCGTCGTCGCTGGCAAGGTAGCTAAGGTTGGTATTAAATGCTCCAACATTGTAACTCGAGCGGTAACCGTGGGTAAAGTTAAGCGAGCGCATTACTCTGTTTAGTCCGGGTATTTTTGAAATAATTCCTTCGTACCTGATTTGCCAGTTTGGGCGCATAAATTTAAACGACGGGAACAGGCCAAGCTCTACTTTTTCGGCACTTTTATTTTGATAGGCTGCCAAAAATGCGGGGACAAGTACTTCTACCGAATTTGGTCCGTAACCGTCGGGGTAGCCCGGGTAGTTGGGGTGCTCTTTGTCCGGGTCGTAACCATGTCCGCCACCAACCGGACGCTGTGCTGCCAGACGTTTTGCTATTACTAGTCGGTTTTTCTTTAAACTTTCAAACGCTTCCGACTCATGAACTTCACCCTTGCCAATAGCAAAAAATGCTGTTCCCCAGGTTAATGTAGAGATGCTAAAGTTTCCCGACTCGGAAAAACTGTTTGCATTAAAAATACCCGTATTATAATCGTAATTATAAAATTCGCTTATATTTTTCGACATCGACCTGTTGGCAGTAATATCGATTCGTAAATCGGGAAGTGGCTCGATGGTTGCCCGTAAATTAATTCGTTCGTTTTGAGTTGTGAGGTACGGCATATTTAATGTCGAGTCGGTTGTAATCCATCCATTTTGGGCAGCTTTTTTAGCAAACTCTCTATCTTGCCAACCAAAAAGGAACGGTAATCCCGGGGCAAAACTCGACCCGATAGGTTGATTGAAAATTCCATCTTCAGGCCGATAGTTTCCAGCACCAAACAGAGTTGGCTCGGGCAAATATCCGGGTAATACCGTACCTCCGCTTTTGCTGTAATTAGCCGTTATAGTTTGAACTCCGATTAAAATACGAGTTGTAAGGTCTAAAACGTTCTTCATAAAAGTTTGGCTGCCCGGAACTCCTGTAACCGAGAGCATTGCCTGCGATGCATTGGCTAACGGAGTAAATTCAATGGTGTTTGCATCGAGTACTTTTACCCGACCGGGAATAACCTTCCCGTTTGTTCCGGTGGCTATTACTTTTACCTTTTTTGTATTGAGCTTGTGCGTAATTTTTTGCGCAACATTTGCCTTTAACTTCACATTGTTGGTATAGGTTTTCTCTTGTTTCTTTTTGGCAAGGGGTTCATTGGTTTGATTTCGTCCTCCACCTGCACGCCGGTTTATACTTCCCCGGCTTCTTCCCGTTCGCCTGAATTTTCTATTTACCTCTTTAAAATAGGGCACTTTATTATACAAACTCATTAGCGATGCATTTCCCGAAATCTGAAAATTCCTTGAGTTCTGAACCCTGTTCCCAAGCCGGATTGTATCTACTGTCATTGGTCCGGCAATCCAGTCGTAAGTTCCCTGATACCGGATGGTTGACGAAAGGAAGCTCAACATTTTTATCTGGTTGATAGGAATTCGGTAGGTAATGTTAAACGCGTGATTGTATAATGTGGGGCGACCTAAATTAAAAAGGTTGGTTAATATCGAATCCTTTTTCCACTGATAGTCGTCGTCGTGCCGGTTAATTCTTCCTGCGGGTTCGTCAATTCGGGAGGTACTTCTCGATGAAAAATCAAATTTCAACATTCGTGTAACATCGTACCTGAAATCGAAATACCGGTTCCATAAAAAATCTTTTTCGTAGGTGGGCGGAAGAATAAAATTCGGGTTGGTAATATTTCGTGTTATTCTCTCTCTGTTTTTTCGGTACAAATCGGTTCTGTATGAGATTTGGGTTGGCAACGGATAAAAATTGAAGTTACCAATAAGTTTTAAAGGGCCTTTATTTAAGAACTTAACTTTTTTAAGTGGCTGAATTAGTTTCGATCGGCTGCTATAGTTGTACGAAAACATTGCACGATGTGTTTTATCTAAATCTATTTCGGTATTTACATCGCGTCGTTTTACCTCGTTGTACGAGTAGGTAACTGCAAAATTCTCAACATCCCACAAATGTGTTTTACTCTTCTGTTTCTGTGGTTCAATTTTCACATTGGTGAGGTTAATGCTTTTTCGTGTTATTAAGTCCTGCGAAATAAATTTTATCGAGTCTTTTTCGTGTTTTGTATCGGCATGTTTTAACGACTCTTTCAGTTCAATGTCGGGGTCGAGCGGATTGTATTTTGGATTTTTAGCACTTCTCGAGTAGCCATAATACAATGGAATTCTTACGCCCATTTTTTCGGGGAAGAAGCGGCCTAAATCGAGCGATGTGGAAATGTCGAATTCGTTTAAATCGTCGAGCTGGCGCTGGTTAATATTTTGGCTCAGATTTCCATAACCTGCCGAACGGGTTCTTCCGGCAAAAGTAACGCTTCCCAGGTCGGCCAATCGAGCCGACAAACGCCCGTTGGCAGCCCAGCCACCGTCTTCATCGAAATCGGTTAACCGCAATTCGTTTACCCAGGCTTCAACCGATTTCGGACCCGTATTAACCTGCCCTTTTCGGTTACGAATTCCCATCATCATTACCTGTACGTTACCAAGATTTGGGTTACCCTTAATTTTTACACGGTTTTTATTTTTGTTCCATCCCTCATGAACTTTTTCAAAAATATCCTGAATAGACAACGATGAGCCGGCTCGTCTCATTTCGTCGTTTCGCTCAAGTTTTAAGTTGGTAAACAGGTTTAAAGGAATATCGAGCAAATTATCTTCGGGCCAAACAATTTGTCTGTCGTTCTCGTTTTCGCCATTATAAAATCCCGGAGGTGTTAATTTTAATGGAATTTCGTATTCGTAATAGTTGTAATTATAGTCGGACCCTACCCGGATAAAGAATGACAATTCATCATCTTTTAACGGATGATTCTCCATCTCTTCGGCATGAACAAACATTTTTAATCTCTTGTACCTCCTGAAATCCATATAAAGCGATTTATAGGCTGCACGGGCATCTCCCCGTTCCAAATCGGTTACTTTTAGCACCATCGACTGCTCGTTCATTTGTCTTAACTGTGGGTTTGCCGGGTCGATTACGCGGTCTATTCCGGGAGGTAAAATATAGTTTACAGGCTTGCGGCTTCCGTTCTCCTCAATATTTACTGCCGAAACATCGAATGAAGCTACCGGAGACGATGCTCCGGGGTCGCCAATTTCGCGTGTATAGCGACGCCAGTCGGCACGTACTAAATCGAGCGTTGCAAAACGAAGAATTGTTGAGTCCTGAAAATCGGTCATAAACATTCGTAAAAACCGAATGGACTTAAAATCGCGAATATTTCCGATTGTTTTATCGGGGTCGCGTACCGGAATTTTAAACTGATACCATTTTACTTCTGAAATTTTACCATTCTTTAGCTGAACGCGGGCATTTTTTATATCGGTAATGTAATTCTGGCCAAGTTGCATATCGCTTTTGCGAATACTAATTTTATATTGATAGTAACGCTCGTACTCATTAAGTGTATTGTCGTTATTAATATCTTCAACATCGGGAAGAGTTGATGCGGCAGTTGGATAACTTTCGGGCGAAATCTCATCGGTTGGAGAGTTGCCTTCGGGGCCGTTGTATTTTTTATAGCGTGCTAAAATACTAAGCTGTTCCTGATCATAATCCGAGCCGCGGAAATAATGGTAATCGTCGGAAGAGGGGTCATCAAGGGCTTCCTGATATGCATTTGGATTTACATAGTTTTTTAATGTTGCCAAATAGTTGCTGTAATGCGATTTCTCATCGGTATCGTTTAATCCTTCGAAACCCACATCCTGATAAACTCGTGAAGTGGGGTTATTGTCGAAAGCATTAACCAGCGATTGTAACGTGGAAACGCGCCCC
>JALUZN010000527.1 GCA_027011835.1 Draconibacterium sp.
AAATATTTGTGTAAATTATTAATTTCTTTTTCGAAATAAAACTTTTCTCCTTTAAAAAAGTTGTTCCCGGGTTTTAGCTGTTTTTTAAAAGCTCCAATTTGAACAGAGTAGTAAATGCCGCTTGTTAAATCTTCCTCCTTATTCTCGCGATATGTGGTTTTGCCTGTTTCCTTATTGTGTATTTTGGGTGTTAACGGCATACTGTTTTTAAAAATAATATGCTTAACTTTTTTCTCAACAATTATATCTATCTCTCTTTTTTCGTTTGGATTCAGGTTTAAATTGAACATTGTTTTTTTAATTGTAAAACCGGCAGGTATCGAGTTCTTGTAAATTTTAAATGTCCAGCTGCCCGGCAACAAAACCGGAAAAGAAAATTTACCTTGATTGTCGGGGGTTAAACGGTAGGTTTTAAAATCGCTTTTTAGTTCGAAAATTATATTTTGGTAATTTGGTATGGTTTCCAGAGAATTGTTTTTAGCTCCGGTAGCAACAAATTTTCCCGAGAGTTTTGCTCCTTTAATAATATTAAAATTTAATGTGGAAGTACGGTTTTCAAATATTTCAACTTTAACCGGGGCCGGAATGTCTATCATCTCATCAATATCGAGTTTCGAGCGGTCGACCGATAAAATGTAATTGCCGGGTTGTATCGATTTAAACCTGAATTCGCCATTGCTATCGGTTATTGTCGATTTGTTTTTTACATAAATAATTAATCCGACAAAAGGTTCGCCGTTGCTATTTAAAACCGTTCCTTTTAGCTCTCCTGAGCTAATTAGTCGTTTAACCGGAATGCCAAATTTGTATGTGTAGGTGAGCGAGATATTCAGTTCAGGATTCTCAACTTCTTCTTTAAAAATGGTATAGAAGCTTTTTAAATCTAACGAATGATGTTTTAAAAAGATGTAACTTAAATTGAACTGCATCAGGTTTCGGTTGCGATAGTAATAGTCGATATCGTATGCATTTTGGAAATAGAAATCGGCAAACAGACTTTTCCCTATTCTTGTGTTAAAGGCAACGCCGGCAGTAATGTTTCGCTGTTCGCTTGCAACAAAACTGTTTATGTTCGAGTAACTTCCAAATAATTTTATTGCGTTGAACGAATTAAACTGGTAGGTGAGATTTGTTGAGCCACGATATGTAAATTGCTTGTTCTCTTCGGGGGCAAGAAGGAAGTTTGTGGTAACTCCGTATTCGCCTAAAACCATATATTGAAATTTTTTAAGCCGTTGGTTGTATTCGGCATTTATTGATTTGGTGTTGTAATGAAATTTATTTTTCGCGAGCCGGTCTTTTCGCTCAAAATTTCTCCAGTAAACCATAAGAGAAGTATTTCGGTTAATGCTGTAGTTGGCAGTTGTTCTTACCGAACGCGTAAACGGTGCCGTTACAAAAAATGTGTCAAGCTCGGCATTGGCAAAATCCTGACGCGCAAATACTCCAAGGCTAATTTTATCGCTAACTCTGGCCGAGATATTTCCGTTGTAAAAAACAGAGTTGTTATAATAACCGGGGTAATATTTGCCTGTTTTTGTGTAGTTTCCCGAAACTTGAAAAATAGAGAACTGCGAACTTATATTTGTCATAAAAGCATTGCCCCGTTTCCCCAGTTTTTCTCCGGTCGATAACTCCAGCTCAACCAATGTCTTTTTAAAAGGTTGAATTTTCGAGGTGAAACTGGCAAGTGTAACCGGTTCGTTGTCAATTGTGTTTTTTTGAACAAAATGAACTCCAACCGAATTATTTTTGTTGAAATTGAAATTTGAATATGCCGAAAACTCGTTTTTAATATCGAGGAAATATCGGGGTTTTACATAAACAAATCCCACCGACAACCCGTTGTTCAGCATAACTCGGGTTTCGGCTCCGGTACCAAACCTCGACATTTCGGTTAATTGTGTAAATCCGTACGATTGCTGCCCTAAAAACACAAATAAATTTTTGCTTGAATACGAAATATAATGTTGGTCGTATAATCCCAAATAGCTTAAATCAACATTGTTTGGTCCCCGCGATAAAAATTTAAGCTTATGTTTTTCTTTTACATCAAGCGAACCTTCACCCGATATTTGGTACTGAAATGCGTAATCGTATTTGTTGTTTTGATTGGTTGCCAGATAATTTACCGATGCTTGTACAGGAAACCGAAAAAAGGGGTCTTTTTTGGTACCTTTTTGAGGAAAAACTAAAACCGGCTGAAAAATACTTTCAACCAACTTCGACGATTCGTATGCACGAACCGAGTATGATTCGTATCTCGATTCGGTTATGTCGGGCATTGTCTTTTTCTCGATAGCAAAAAAGGTTGACTCATCGGGCTTTAACTCAATTTCGCTCTCTCCTTTTATGTTGCAGTTTCGTGTCTCGAGAACTATCTTTTTTGTGGTGTTCCCCGAATTCTTAATAATGTATTTAGCCGTAATATTTTCTCCGGCAATAATATCTTCCGAAACCTTTATCTTTTCAATGGTAATTTTCTCTATTTCGGTAATTGCAACCCGAAACGAAGCAGATGTTAAAACTTCTTTTGTTTGATTATTCAAAATAGAAACTTCAATTTGGTAGTTATTGACAATACAGTTTGCAGGGGCCTGAATGGAAAAGATAGAAAACAGTTTTGAGGTGGCTTGTATAACGTTTGAATTTGAATGATTAATGATGTTCCATTTGGGAGGTACAACTATTTTCTCTTCAATCTCTTTTGTCGAGGTTGAATTGTTTTTTATAAAGAAAGCAACATTTAACACCTCGCCGGGAGCAGCAGTTAGCTGTTTTTTTACAAATTGTACCGACAACGAGTCGTGTTGTTGTGCACACAGTTCGGTATTTAAAAAGAAGAAAGCTACAAGGAATAAAAAAATGTACTGCCGGTTCATTTTTAGATTTCAAGGGTCATATTGGTTCCAAAAATATGTTCTTCGTCGCAGTCTGCCACGAGTACACCTGTGTATTTCCCCGGAGGTATTCCTTTTAAATCTAATTCAATTGCAATCGATGTGCCGGGGTATGTTTTCCTTCGGTCGGCTTTTATAATCCCCGACGATTTCCCCGATTCGTCGAACAGTTCAATGCTCAGTTCAGGTTTTAAAACGCGTTCTCCCGTATTTTCAATAAAAACATTTAACAGCTTATTTGTTGAGGTTGTATCGAGTTGCAGGCCAATGAAGTTGAGGTCTTCCTTCCCTGAATTTCCAATATTGGTAACAATTTGAATTGCATACCTGATAGCTGTATTTATGGTAACTCCGCTTGAGTAGTTCGAAGTGTCGGGAGGAGTTATTCCTTCAACCATTATTACACTCCAGTACGTACCTTTTAGCGAATCGGCGGCAGGTACCTTTACTTCATAGTCGACTGTTGCAATTTCTCCTGCACCCAAAGTTAATAATTCAGGATTGGCGTTAATCCATTTTCCATTCGATCTTTTAAGCGTTCCGGCCGGGTCGTGTTTACTTGTGCCATCGAACGAATACCAGTAATCGCGAATATAAACTCTTACGTCTTTGCTTTTTCCTCCGGTATTTTGCAACTGAATAGTTCCCCGGTAGGTTTCTCCGGATTGTGCTTCGTTTTCGTGAGTTAATCCATTTAATATAACGATTCCTGCAGTTGAGATACCGGGAGCAACAAGAGTTAAAAGGAGAATAAAAAGAGTACTTTTTATTTTTTTGATTTGGTCCATAATTGTCTATTAACTGTTGTAACAATAAAGATTGTTAAACTAATGGTTTTATTTAATTATCGTCAGTTAATGTATATAAAATATTTAATTGAAAGGATTTGCTTGATAATAAAGCGTAATTTGCCGATGATTTATCGAATTCCAATGTGTATTTTAATAAATATCCTTTGTTTGTTCCTTTTCCGGTATAACAACTACCAATGCCGGTAATAATGTCGGAAGGAACATTTGAAAGTGTTACTTCGTTTGCCGGAACTCCCAACTCGCCTGTTCCGGAATTTGCCGTTTTATGGGTGCTTAATTTTAGCGAAAAACCACTTGGCAGTGCATCTTTTATTGATGCAACAATTTTCCTTTTTTGATTTTTTGAACGAATAATTGATGAGTAATTCAACCAAATCTTATTTTTTACTTTTTCGTAACGAATTGAGTTACCTGCGGTGTTCGGATTATCAACCTCATAATTTATCTCTTTCGAATCTTCCGATAATAAACCGAGTAAAGCAACTCTGGGAATTTCAATTTTTATTGCATGAGAAGTAACATCGCTCTGAGAAACAGCAACTTTCGACAAAAAAATTGATGCGAGAAATAGTATGAAAAGGAAAAATTTCATACTCAAAGTTATTAAACAAAAACATCAAGTCCAAAAAATAGCTAAATCTACTCCGGCTATTTATCGAATTCCCGAAAACCAATCAGACTTGAGCATATTGGAGATACTTCGCTTTTTTGAGTTTTTGGGAACAACATCCCGATTAATATCGCAGAAAAAAGGCAGATTGAAATAATCTGCCTTTAAATAATATGGATGATTGAAACTAATTTAATTTCCTGTTATAGTATAAACAACTTCAACTTTATAATCACCGGTTGTAAGCTTGCCGTATTTACTTTCGTCCATTTTTAACGAGTAAGTAAGGTTGTGGCCTTTTTTGAATCCACTGCCGGTGTAGCAACTTCCGATGTTGGTAATAAGTTTAATGCCGTTTGCCGATAATTTTTGACCTTCAGAATGGGCTTCTCCCACTTTGCCTTTTCCTGCACCGACATCTTTACTCGCTGCTAAAAAGATTTCAACTCCTTTAGGTAGCTCTTCTTTCATGGCTACGGAAATTACTCTTTTTTCTTTTGCTTTAACAATTGAAGAGTAGTTTAACCATAAACTGTTGTCTTTTGCTTTGCTGAAATCTAATCCTAATCCAGCTTCTTTTGGTGCTTCCGGACTTAGGTTAATAAAAGAGGCTTCCCCTTTTTCCGATTCAACATCGACCAATGCGTGCGATTTAATGTTAATAACTACTGCGTGTGCTGCTTCGCTGTTGTCGTTGTTGTCCTGAGCGAAACCATAACCAAATAAAAGTAAAACTGTTGCAAATGTTAATGTAATTTTTTTCATCGTTTTGTGTTTTAAAATATTAATAAATAATTTGTAAATCCAATCTTCAAGTGTGACCAGCATTAACCAACCTTTATGCCAAAAAATATAAAAGACAGAAAGACAGGACGTTAAGATTTTTTTGTATTTTTAGCGTTCTCGAAATGGGACAAAATAGATACAAATTGGGACGAATTGTATTTTGTTTAATTGTTTTACACCTGTTAAATAAGGATTTCTTCGAGTATGAATTTCATTTCATTTGTTTAGCTTTGTGTCTCAAATTAAATACTTTACAATGATTTCTTTTACATTAAAACCATTCTCTGGATTATTATTGCTTCTTATTGTTATTGTAAGTTTTACTGGTTGCAAACAGAAGATTCCACAGGAGTTACCAAATATTCTTTGGTTGGTAAGCGAAGACAATAGTCCGATGTTGGGATGTTACGGCGATGATTTTGCGACAACTCCAAATCTCGACAAACTTGCTTCGGAAGGATTTTTATATACTCACGCTTATGCAAACGCACCGGTTTGTGCTCCTGCGCGAAATACAATAATTACCGGTGTTTATGCCTGTTCAAACGGAAATCAGCATATGCGTAGTCAATATTCGAAGTCGGATATTGTTCGTACATACCCCGAGTTTTTACGCGAGGCCGGTTACTATTGTACAAATAATGCCAAAACCGATTACAATACGAATTCAATCGACCCAAGCAAAATATGGAATGAGAGCAGCAACAAAGCCCACTATAAAAACAGGCCTGAAGGGAAACCTTTTTTCGCTGTTTTCAATACAAATATTTCGCACGAAAGCTGCATCCATAAATCAATTCTAAACAACGAGTTGCGTCATAGCCCCGACGATGTTAAAATTGCTCCTTATCATCCGGCCACACCCGAGATGAAACACGATTGGGCTCAGTATTACGATAAAATTGAAGATATGGATGCCTGGGTAGGAAAGAAACTAAAGGAGCTCGACGATTTGGGCTTGGCCGACAATACAATTGTTTTTTATTATGGCGACCATGGAGGAGTTCTTGCCCGCAGCAAACGATATGTTTACGAAACAGGAACGCGGGTTCCCTTCATTATTCGTATTCCTAAAAAATACAGATACCTTTTCCCGGCACCTAAACCTAACTCAAAAGTCGACCGGTTAATTAGTTTTGTCGATTTGGTGCCAACTCTTCTAAGTATTGCCGGTATTAAAATTCCCGATTATCTGCAGGGAGATGCATTTTTAGGAAAACAAAAAACCAAAAATCCACAGTATGTATATATGTTTCGCGGAAGAATGGATGAGCGTTACGATATGAGTCGTGCGGTTCGCGATAGGAAATATCGCTATATTCATAATTATATGCCGTATCGCATTTATGGCCAGCGGCTTGGTTATTTATGGCGTGCTCCGTCAATCGGATCGTGGGAGCGGGCATACAACAATGGAGAATGCAACAAAATACAGAGTGCTTTTTGGGAGACAAAACCGGCAGAAGAGTTGTACGATACCGAGAATGATCCCTGGGAAATTCATAATCTTGCCGATGATCCGCGATACAAAACTATTCTTTTAAGAATGAGGGCTGCCAGCAAAAGTTGGGAGTTGAAAATTAAAGATACCGGTTTTATTCCGGAGGCCGACCGTATTGAGAGAGCCGGAAATACACCCATGTATGATTATATGCGTTCGGGTAAAGTAAACTTGGAAGAAATAATTGACGCAGCCGACATTGCTTCGTACGGTAATGTTGAAAATATTGATTCGCTAAAAATATTTCTTAAAAACAACGACAGTGCCGTTCGTTATTGGGGTGCCACCGGTTTGTTAATTTTAGGCGAAAAAGCTGCTCCGGCAATCGACGAGCTAAAAACAGCACTCTCCGACGAATCGCCCGATGTGGTTTCGACTGCTGCTGAGGCACTCTACAATTTAGGCGAAAAAGAGATTGCCGAAAAAGCATTATTAGAAGTATTAAAAGGCGATAATAAATTTGCGCGTTGTCACGCACTCAATGTAGTCGATTGTATTAACGACGACAGTAAAGCTATGAAAGAAGGTGTTCTGAATATGGTTAAAAATGCCAAATCGAAAAAATTGAAACTTTACGATATGCGTGCGGCCAATTGGCTTTTTGAAAAGTGGGGAATAAATACCTCCGATTACGGATTTGAAATGAAATGGTAAAATATTAATTTGTAACAGCAGTTAAAAATCGTCTTTAGCGTTTCCTAAAAACTTAAAATTGTAGGTAATTGTAAAAATTGGTTGAGCAAAAATCGACATTTGATATCCTTTTACCTGATTGCCTTCGGTGCGGAAATATATTGAATAAGGATTCTTCCTTCCTAAAACATTATACACAGCAAACGTTAATGAGCTGTGGTTAAGTTTCTTCTTTATCAGGTTGCCGTTTAATGTGGCGGCCAGGTCGAGGCGGATATAATCGGCCATTCGAACCGAATTTCGTTTGGTATAAAAAACCCGGAGTGCATCATTAAATTGGTAATATGCAGCGGGTGCTGTAAACGGGCGGCCCGTGCTGTAAAAAAAGTTTGTCGACAGATTAAATCTTCGCGACGGCTTCACATTTAAAACGAACTTGAAATTATGGGGCTTGTCGTAATTGGCCGGAAAATATTCGCCATTACTAACGCGCTCTTCATCGAATTCGCTGTCTATTTTATGCAAAATTCTCGAATACGTATAATTTACAAAACCGGTAAACTTCCCTGTTTTTTTCTGAACCATAAACTCAACTCCGTATGCTTTACCCACACCGTTTAAAACATCGGTTTCAAGATGTTCGTTCATAACTAATTGTGCACCACCTTTGTAGTCGAGTATGTTTTTAAGTTTCTTGTAGTAGGTTTCTACCGATGCTTCAATTGTATTTCGCCTGAAACTTTTGTAGAATCCGATTGAAATCTGGTCGCCCCGTTCGGGTTTCAGGTAGTTATCGCTAAGTTTCCAAATATCGGTTGGCGACATTGCCGTTGTTTTCGACATCATATGGATGTATTGATACATTCTGCTTAAGCCAAATTTTACCGAGCTGTTACCCGTAATTTTAATGTTTGTAGAGAAACGAAATTCGAGCCCGGAATACGTTTTTACCGGTTCGCCATTGGAATAATAGGTTGTATCGATTATCGACTCAGTAGTTCGGGGTACTCCGGGTTGGTAGTTGGCTTCTGTTTTTGGTCCGAAATTGGTGTAAATGGTATAGCGCAATCCTGCCGAAAACGAAACAAAATCGTTTAATTCAAATTCATCGCTTGTATAAAGAGCGGTTTCGAGTGCCCTTTCGTTTTCAATCTCTTTGGGCAAAATTTGCGACATCTCACCCAACGGTTTTCGAACACCCGGAGCAAGACTGTACCATACTGAGTTCAATCCGAATTCGATTTTATGATTTTTACTTGTGTGGTATGAAAAATCGGCTTTAAATGTTTTCTGGTTTATTCGGTAATTTACCGAGTAGAACAGCGATGAGTCGGCTCTCGAATCTGTTGTGTAGTTGTAATCGCTAACAATTGCCGAAAATGTGGAAAACAATTTCGGACTGAAAATATGTTTCCACCGCAATGTGCTTGCATATGTGTTGTATTCGAACGCATCTTCCGTAAAATAATCGAAGTTGTCGTGGCTTGTATAACCCGAAAGATAGAGGCTGTTGTTTTCGTTTATGTCGAACGAGAAATTCCCCTGAACATCGTAAAACCCTGCTGTGCTGTTTTGCAGTTTTGGGTCGTCTAACAATTTTAAAATCCAGTTCGAGTAGGTAGTACGGGCTCCAATAATAAACGAGCTTTTGTCTTTTTTTATCGGTACTTCAAGAGTTAGTCTTCCCGAAACCGGGCTGATTCCTCCCGAGAGTTTGGTCTTTTTCCGGTTACCATCTTTTAATGTAATATCCAGAACCGATGAGGAACGTCCACCGTATTTTGCCGGCACACCACTTTTGTAGAGTGTAATGTCCTTTACCACTTCGGCATTAAATCCCGAGAAAAATCCGAAGAAATGTGAAGTATTCAGAATTGAAGCATCGTTTAAAAGAATGAGGTTTTGGTCGACACTGCCGCCGCGCACATTAAATCCACTGGAAGCTTCGCCTACCGACTGAACGCCGGGCAGCAACAGTGTACTTTTTATAATGTCGGCCTCGCCCATTCCCATTGGAAGTTGTTTCAGCGTTTTCATTGTCAGCTTTTCAACACCCATCCTGAGGTTTCTTACCATATCTTCGCGTTTTGCCGTAACCACCACCTCTTTTAACGATGCAGGTTTGTCTTTCATCTCCACATTTAATTTCCCGTCGGAGTGAATAATTATATTTCGTTGTGTAGTTTGCATTCCAATAAGCCGGTATTCAACTTTATACTGCCCTTTAGGAACTGTTATTGAATAAAACCCGAATGAGTTGCAGGCAGTACCTTTTCCCAACTCTTTAATATAAATTGTTGCTCCAACAAGTGGCTCACCGGTTTCACTATCTTTAATTGTACCTTGCAGCGTAGCCGTCTCCGATTGGGTATTTAGTGCCGGATTTCCAATGGTAAAGAGTTTGTATTCGTCGTTAATAGTGCTGTTTTTTGTAGCGGTTTTTGGGAGCAAGTATTTGGTTGTGTCTTGTTGCTTAATATTTTTGTTTCGTAAATAATTCGAATAAGCTGCAGCATAATTGGTTTTAATTTTATAGTTTTTTGCTAATACAACTTTGTGGTTATCAACAAAAGCAAAAGAGAGTTTGTGTGGGTTGCAAATCCGGGCTAAGATATCTTCCAGCGCTGCGTTGTTTTCATCGAAACTAAAATATAAACTATCAACCCACTGTGGATTGTAGTAAAACCGGTATTCGGTTTTTTGTTCAAGAATGGTTATTACCTCCTCGAAATTTAAACTGTCGGCGTGTAAATTTATGGTGTTATTCTGTGCAAAAGAGTTTAAAACAGAGAGCAAAATAAGTAAGCTAATAAAAACAATTTTATACATTTCGTTTGTTTTAAATTGAATTTATTACTCGAAGTAGTTCAACCATCTGCTCTTTGTTTAACAGTTCGAATTTTAACTCGAATTTTCTTAGTTTCCGGTTAATTGCTTTTCGTTTATCGGGAAAGAGTTTAATGAATTTCCTCTTTTTGTTAATTTCGTAATAGGTGCCGTTTATTAAAAGGGTTTTATTTAAAACGTGGTAATACCGGTATAAAGATTGCTGCATTACTCCATCGGCTCCCTGGCTGGTTGTTCTTAATGCCTTGTGTTGTACAAATAGTTTTGTGTTGCCAACTTTGGCAACTTCGTAGTACCCGTCTTTCATGCCTGAATTTTCATTCTCAGAAAAATCGACTTTGGAAAAACAGTATTGTTTAGTACCCGAAATACCATGTATTTTATCTGTTTCTTTAACTTCAATATAGAAGGAGTCGATAGTTGCCTGGTTCAATTCAAAAAAATTATAGTTTTCAAAAAGCTGAACCGGTGTTATATAAATCAATTTATCTTTATAAATATCGTATGCCAGTTTTAAGTTTTTGTATGTTTCTCCATTTACGAATACTGTTCCGTTAAGGCCAAATGATGAATGAAACAGAGGATTTGTCTCTTTTGTAATATCGTATAATTTATATTCTTTGCCATTCAAAAAAGTGTAATTATTTTCCAGCTTATTTTTATATAATTCGGTAGCTTGTTTTTTGCTAATACTGTAAAACCGGTTGTTATGCGAAACCGGTTCTGTTTTATATTGAACATTGTTTTGCGAAAAACAAAACAGAGAAAAGAGAGACATATTAAAAAGCAGCAACAAAAATTTAATAGGCATTAAATTTATTATTATGAAGTTATTCGAATCAAAAATAGTAAAATGGATGAACGAATAACAATATGTTTACTAATTTTTACTTTCTTTATTCAAAGAAACAAAAGTTGGAGAAATTAGCTAAAAAGAGTTGGGAAAATGAATTCTTATTGTTGATGAAATTAACAAAGTTAATAATACTGTTTTTTCTGATTGTCGGGCTAAACTCGTGCATTGAGCCATTTAGTGCCACAGTTGGCAACAAAGCTTCGGGGTTGCTGGTGGTCGATGGATTAATTACTAATGAAAATGTTGTTCATACCGTAAAACTTTCACGCTCGTTGGCAAATATCGATGAAGAGCCGGTTGCGGTAACCAATGCGCGGGTAGTTATTGTCGACGATTTGGGAACAAGCGCAGTTTTAACCGAAAAAGAGCCCGGGATATATGTAACCGATACCGGCAGTTTTTGCGGTGTTCCGGGCAGAACATATACACTATATATAAGTACAATTGAAGGGAAAGAATACCGTTCTACACCCTGCTTAATGGAACCTTCGTCGGAAATAGACAGTATTTTTTTTAAACCGGGAAAAGATTTGAATAGCGAAACCGACCGCGAGTACAACGGAATTGGGATATATGTAAATGGAAACGCAGGGGCGGAAGAGATAAACTACTTGCGGTGGTCGTTTAGAGAAGACTGGAAATTCGGCGTTCCGTATTATCCCTATGAAATTCCAACGCCCGAAGGTGGCTGGGAACCATACGACGCGAATCGCTACTGCTGGAAATCAGCAGTTTCGGGCAGTATCGACTTGTATTCGTTCGAAAACCAAAGCGGGAAAAAAGTTGTCGGGAAAGAGCTTTGTTTTATAAATTCTCAAACCAGCGACAGATTGTCTAAACGATACAGGATTATTGTTAGCCAGTTTTCAATTTCAAAAGAAGAATATGAGTTCTGGCGAAAATTAGAGAAATCGGACAGCGGAGGAGGTACATTTTTTGGCGAGCAACCGTTTTCAATTTCCGGAAATATTATGAATATTAACGACCCCAATGAAGATGTTTTGGGCTATTTTCAAGTGGCAGGATATTCCTCAAAAACGCTTTACATTAATCGTTCTCAATTGTACGACTGGAGGTTGCCCATAAAAAACTGCTTCGCCTCGTGCAAAGTCGATACGTTTTTATTGGCCGACTTAAATAAAATAGCTATTGAACAAGGTTTTCCAGTTTTTATAAATATGTACGACATTTACGAAAGATTTGTGTTAAAAAGAGGAGATACATACCAGCTGGCGTATCCTGTTTACGGCGATTTCGGGATAAATGCGATTGGGTTGGGATTGACAAAACCGCGTTGTGCCGACTGCTCATTGTCGGGAGAAAAAGAACCACCGCCTTTTTGGGTTGATGAATACTAACCGGTTGTAAACAAAAAGAATATGAACGTTTATCGTAGCATAGTTTTACTGTTTTTTCTAATAAATATTAATTTATTGTTTGCTCAGGAGACAGTTACATTTCGCACCGACAGAGACACTTACGTTGCCGGCGAAAATGTTTGGATAAACGCTTGCTGCCTGAAAAGTGGAACTTCGTTGCCTTCAACCATCAGCAAAATAATTTATGTTGAAGTGCTCGATAGTGAGAATGTGCCGGTAAAACAGTTAAAACTGCATATTGTGAATGGCAGTTGTGCAACACAGTTTGAACTGCCCGAAACTTTGCCAACGGGGAATTATCTTTTGCGAGGGTACACAAAATGGATGCGCAATTATAACCCGGAACTCTATTTTACAAAAGAGATTGCTGTAATAAACCCATTTTCGGCGAATTCGTTTCCAAAGTCCGATAATGTTTATAGTTCCGACACACTTATTTTTTATCCCGAAGGTGGAAAAATACTTCTTAATCACCCCAACAAAATTACAGTTCACTCTTTCGATAAATTTGGAAACAGCAAGTCTGTTTCTGGTAAGATTATATCGCCTGCCGGTACTGTAGTTCAAAATATTGAAACAGCATCAACAGGTTTTATAACTTTTACTTTTACTCCTAAAGAGTCTGGTGTTTACAAATTCAGAGAGGCGAACAGCCCTGAAACCATTGAAATCCCGGCTGTTTTGGAAAGTGGAATAAATTTGCAACTTGTCGAGGAGAGTAAAACGCACATCTATTTTAAACTTAGTGTAGAGAATTATAATCCGGAGAATTCTTTAGACGGAACAATTCATATTGTAACATCGAATGGAGATTTTGTAAAAAGCTATCCTGTTTTGTTAAACGACAACGAAAAAGTTGTTGTGGAAACCGATTCGCTTCAAACAGGTTATTTTGTGGCTTTTTTAATCGACAAGGCCGGAGAGATTCTCGCATCGCGATATTTTGTGCATACTGCAAAATCATCTAATTTGTTAACCATAAAATCCGATAAAGCCCGCTACTCTCTTCGCAGCCCGGTTTTAATTGAAATAGAAAACAGAGGCAAATTAAAAAATGTATCGGTTTCGGTGATAAAGCAGTGTTTGATAAACGAAAAAAGCCGGATTGGAAGAATAGCCCGTCCCGACAATATTGCATATCAGTCGTTTGTACAACTGGCAAAAAACGGAACTTCGATAAACGATTTACTGTTGTGTTTCGTCCCATTTAAAAATATCCTCGCCAATGCACCAAAAATTTCGTTTCTGCCCGAAATAAAAGGGGAAATTATTTCGGGAACAATTCTAAATGCCGACACGCATAAACCGGTGGCAAATAAAGTTTTTATTTTAAGTTTTGTCAGTAAAATTGCAACTATAAGCTTTTCGAAAACCGATTCGTTGGGCAGGTTTAATTTTGTTGCCAACCGTTTTGGCCAGCAGGAAATTGTTATTCAGCCATTTCGCAGCGATACTTCGGAGTTAAACTACAAAGTAAACCTCGATAGCGAATTCAGTCCGGCATATAGCGACAGAAAAATTCAACCTCTGTTTGTTAGTAAAGAAAACATTGCGGAGATAAATAAGACAATTATTAGTATGCAGGTTAATGCATTGTACAGTCCGTTTAACTCGTTCCAATCATTGAGAAAGAGCACCCTGTCCCAGTCTGTTTTTATGGCACCCCGGAGATTTCAGTTTTAATAGATAAGTTTATCGAGCTGCCTACCATCGAAGAGATTATTGCTGAAATTGTGCCGTCTACTCACATTACTCGAAAAAAAGGGCAGGTACATATTAAGATTTACGAAAACGAATCGCTGGATGTAAAACATAACGACTCATTTTGTATGGTCGACGGAGTGCCAATAAAAAATCAGAATAACATTTTAAAAATGAATTATAAAAAGGTGGAGAAAATAGATGTGGTTAATCTTAACTATTTTATCGAAACCTATTCGTTGGGCAATATTTTAAATATTATAACAAGAAATGGCGATATGAGCTCGTTTGATTTCGATAAACGCCTGTTCCGACAAGAACATTCAGGATATTCACCCGAATATTTATTTAACTGTCCCAATTATTCTGTCGATTCAATCAGAAACTCGAGAATTCCCGATTTTAGAAATCTTTTGTATTGGAATCCGACTGTTAAATTCGATGGAAATGGAAAATCCGAAATCTCATTTTATACTTCCGACGAGGCAACCAAATATATGGTGGTGGTTGAAGGAATAAACAACAACGGAATATTTGAACGCCGGCAAATACCAATTGAAGTGAGGGAAGAGTAATTTTTACTGCAAAACAGAGAGTTGAATTTGTTTAAGAAATGGTAAAAAAAAGAGCTGCAATAACTTGCAACTCTTTAACAAAATCTCAATAAAACTAATCGCGTTTTCCTGTTTCTGAACTATTTGATATGCGTATAAATGTCTTTAATCCCAAATGCTTTCGTCTGTCATCCAAGGTTCAATCTCCAAAACTTTTTCTTCTTCTGAAATAACAGAAGGATTAATATTCCAGGTTGTTTCATCAATCATCCAGCATTCAATGTTAAGTGTGGTTTCCGAAGCTTCTTCAATTAAGCTTGTCTCACCGGTTTCCCAAATTGTTTCGTTAATCATCCAGGGTTCAATATTTAAAACTGCTTCAATGTTTTCATGGCTCGAGGCATTTTTTTCTATCCCATCGGCTTTTGCATTTCCTGTAAAAATAAATAGCGCAAAAAATGCTGCTGCTGTAATTGTACTAATTCTTGTTTTCATGTTTTCTATCTTTAATTGTTTTTGTAACTATTTTCTCTGAACTTTTCAGAGTTTTTGTTTTCTTGTTTTCAGAATAATAGACTGATAACGGGAGCAAAGGTTACACTCTTTTTATTGAAAAAGAACAAAAAAGTTGTTAACGAAATATAAAGGTCGGTAAACGAACAAAACAATCGGTAAGTAAAAATACCTTTTGGTATTAATATCTGGAAACTACCGGTAAATAGCGGAAATCATGCGATAATTATTACAGGGTTATTCTGCCTAAAGAGTGAAGATTAATGCTCTTCTTCTTGTTTAAAATCTATTTTGTCGAGATTCGTAATCTTTGTAGCCCAAAAAGTTAAAGGAATGAACTAGCGCTTCTTAATAATCTTAAGTTTTCGGACAGGGTAAAAAAGGGATTAAGATTATTAGGGAGTAAAAAAATTTACAAAAAAAAACCCTTCATCAAACAATGAAAGGTTTTTCTCTTGAGCGGGAAACGGGACTTCCCGATGTTCATCGCATTAGCGTCAACTTAATACTGTGTTTGCATTAGTTCGATGGAGTTCTTTCTTCCTATTCTGGACTCATATAAGCAGGAGTATTTAACTTTATTAA
>JALUZN010000528.1 GCA_027011835.1 Draconibacterium sp.
TTGCTATGGGAACCATCCGGTTTTCGACAGGCAGAGAAACGACAATAAAAGACGTTGAATTTGCTGCACAAGAAATAATAAACCAGGCGATGCAGTTGCAAAAACAGGGCAATTAAAATAAGCAACAATTAAAGAATGAACAACTGTTTAAAATATTACCGACACCTTATAAAAACATTAGCATTCATTGCAAAACCGGCACTATTCATTCTTTTGATTTTAGTTTCGTTCGCAACCTTCGCTCAAGAACAACCCATTTCGAAAACAGCAAGATGCAACTATATTCAAAAAGAAGACACACTAATTAATTTTAAGTTCAGTTTCTATAATTTAAATCAGGATTTCCAACTTAACTCCGGCGACAACACTATTCTGCTAATGCCAAACTTTACACTAAAAACCAGATTTTTTGTGAATTACCGCTTTATTACTGCTGCAATCGCTTTTGCTCCTAAATTTATCCCCGGCAATCGCGACAGCGATTTAAGAGGCCAAACCAATTCATTTACTTTTAATCTGAACTTTTTTATGAAGCATTGGTCGCAGGAGTTTCAATACAACAAAACCAAAGGATTCTATTTAAGCAACACTGCCGATTACGAATCACCCGATTGGGAAGAGGGGAAAGACCCGTTTATCCAATTCCCCGACCTAAAATTTACTGTTTTCAGGGGAGCTACATCGTACCTTACTAATTCGAATTTCTCGTTAAAGGCAATTCGCAATCATACCGAGATTCAGAAAAAGAGTGCAGGCAGTTTTATGCCTTCATTTATTTATAGTTATTACACTATTAACAATTCAAAATCAGGCAGAGAGTCGTACCAAAACAGTAATAATTTTGAAGGACTTCTGGCCGTTTGGTATATGCACACTTTTGTCTTTCATAAAAACTGGTACATTTCGGGAGGCCTCTCTCCTGCTGCCGGTTACAGCATTACGAAACTATACACTTTCTCTAACGAAGAGAGGGTTACAGAATACTATCACGAACCAATTTTCAGAATAAATGAACAGATAAATTTTGGAATAAATATAAAACGATTCTTTACCGGAGTTCA
The DNA here is from genome assembly GCA_027011835.1 of Draconibacterium sp. Classification (GTDB taxonomy): domain Bacteria; phylum Bacteroidota; class Bacteroidia; order Bacteroidales; family Prolixibacteraceae; genus Draconibacterium. Next base: position 1,062 of record JALUZN010000528.1, read on the forward strand.
GTTTTTAGCATCGCAAACAACCGAAAGACAGGGAGGGAGCAAAACGAAACAGATGAACTACTACAGCACATTTCAGTTGTTTGCAGGTTATCGTTTTAAAGCCCCAAAGTTTTTAAAACGAATATTGTAACATTTTAGACTACCCCTCAACCAACTCGCCCTCCATAGAGAAATCGGATGCCGAAATAATTTTCACATTAACAAAATGCCCTATTAAACTTTTATTTGTTGAAGCAAATCGCACAATCAGTTTTCCTTCGGTATGTGCAGAAAGAAACCCCTCTTTCCGGTCGGTATTTCGAACCAAAACGCGAACAGTTTTTCCAACCATTTTTTTATTGAAGGGCAAATTATGTTTTCGCAGCTCTTCGGTTAAAACGTGTAACCGCCGCTTTTTTTCGTCTTGCGGAATATCATCAATCCACTCGTGGCTTTTTGCCCCGGGGCGCGGCGAATAAATAGCCGTGTACGACATATTAAACTTAAACTCCTCCATAGCACGCCGCGAGTTTTCGAACTGCTCAACCGTTTCGCCCGTAAATCCAACAATAATATCGGTAAAAATGGTAGCTTCCGGAAGCAGGCGACGAATAGAATGTATTATTTTCCGGTATGTTTCGAGGTTATGTTTCCGGTTCATCCGGTGCAAAACTTCATCGTCGCCACTTTGCATTGGAATATGAATCTGTTTCCCCAAAACCTTATACTCCGAAATAACTTCAAGCACTTCATCGTTCATATCGCGCGGGTGCGGCGATGTAAAATAGACCCAGAAATCTTTCTCCGACCGGTTTCCAAACTCGCCTATTTCGCGTAACAGCTGTGCAAAATTTATCTCCTCTCCCTTTTTATCGAGCCCATACGAATTTACATTCTGCCCCAACAGTGTAATGGTTTTATATCCTTGTGCAACCAACTGCTCCACTTCGGCAATTATATCTTTCGACGGGCGCGACACCTCGCGGCCCCTCGTATAAGGAACAGCACAAAATGTACAAAACTTATCGCATCCGTTCTGAATAGGTACAAATGCCTCGAAGTCTGACTGGTAGGCAGGTTTTACATTCCAAAATTGCTCAATATTTTCGTTGTGCGGGTCGATACCAACCTTTAAATGAGTGGGTGTAACGACTCCGTAGCGACTTATCATTTCAGGAAGTTTTGGTAAATCTTTCATCTGAAAAGTGATATCGAAAAGCTTTAAGAATTTTTCGTGGTCGCTGGGTAAAATACAGCCCGAAATAAACGTAATCAGGTTTTTATTGTTTTTCCATTTATTCCATTTATGAATGCGCGAATAGACTTTATCAATTGCTTTTTGCCTTACCGAACAGGCAATTATTCCAATTAATCCGGCCTCGTTTTCATCGTCGGTCCAGCTGTAACCTGCCTCCTCGAGTACCGAGATTACACGTTCGCTGTCCGATAAATTCATCTGACATCCCAATGTTACTATGTGGTATTTCATTCGTAAAAAATTAAATCGTAAGAGAAGAATTTTTCATCGCTGTTTTTTGTATAAAAGTCGTAAATATTGGTTGTTTCACCTCTAATTAATTCTTTTAAACAACAGCTAACTTCCCTTTTTTTTTCTGTAATTTATTTTGCCAAAAAATCTATTCAGATTTGTTCTAAATAACTTTCTGCAAAAGTAGAAATTATTGCGAGACCGTCAAGCCGGAAATGCGCGATGACGGATAGAATTTGAGATAAACAACTATTAGTTTTTATTGTTGTTTAAAATTGTATTATATTGATTTTTCAAAATTAAACCAGATGTTTGCACAAAAAGATTTAAACCGGTTAACCAGGTTCATCCTCGTTTTTATTTTACTTTTTTATATTTCTTTCAGTAATGTTTTTGCACAAAACGAAAAAGAAAAAGGAGATGCGAAAGAGACAACTGCATCGGAAACTGTTGTTGCACCTCTGGAATTGAGTGAAATCTCAAATGAATCGGAAGATTTAGCTATTCGAATTTCGAAGCTTAAACAGATATTACAACCCAGCACAAAAATCGAAAATATCGATTCGCTAATTAGCTCCACCTCTCAAGAGATTTCGCATCAAAAAGACTCGCTTTTGCAAAGCATTAATAATATGTCGCAACGGAACCTTAAGATTAAGCAGATAGAGTGGAAAAACTACAAAGCCAAAATGAAGGGCTACCAAAGTACACTAAGCGACCGCTTAAGCAAGGTAACCGAGACAAATAAAGAACTTAACAACGAATACAAAAAATGGGAATTAACAAAAGAGAAATTCTCCGAAAAAAAGGAGTCGGAAAAAATATCGTTAAGTATCGACACCGTGATGAGTACCCTCGAAGGTTTAATAAAAGTATCGTTGGTTCGGTTAGACAGTATTTTTATAATTCAAAAAGAACTTACAAACTTAATTGTAACTGTTGATGATATTATTGGAGAATTAAGCCAGCGCGAACTACAACTGCAAAAAGAGTATTTTGTAATGGACAGTCCTCCTTTATGGGCACTCAGCAAAATTGATTCTATTGCTATCGACTCTTTATCGGCTTCGAGTGAATTTCACATAACAATAAAAAACAGGTTAGGCGAAAACGTACAATCACTTTCCGAGTTTATTGGTCAAAATATAAAAACGGTAATTTTTCAACTTGTCTTTTTACTGTTAATGTTACTTCTGATTTTTGTTGTAAAAAAACGCTGGAATAAAGAGCCGCACGAACTAATTAATCAAGTTGAGAAAGAGGCCAATATTGTTTTGCAATACCCAATTTCGGTAACGATTGCCGTTGGTGTTCTTGCAACGGCATTTTTCTACAGCTCGCTTATTCCCATTTTTGCCGAGTTACTAATTTTACTCATTTTAAGTGCCACCACTTATGTTTTACCAAAATTTACAACCAAACGATTTGTATATTTTCTGCTTCCACTCTTATTCGTTTATATTGTTCAGTCATTCGACATTTATCTGAACCCTCTCTCACTCTCATTCAGGCTGATACAGCTTTTTAATGCATCGGTTTTAATTGTTGCATTAATTTTCGGAAATATTGAAATGCACAAAAACCCAAATAAGTTCAAAAATATTATTGGCTTGTTTAAGTTTATCAATCCCATTTACGTGCTGTTTCTTATTATTGCAATAATTGCCAATGTTGTAGGAATGGTTCACCTGTCGCATTTCATTATTTCGGCAGTTCTCTCGTCAACTGCTTTAGGTTTTATTGTTTACCTGTCGGTAAAAGTTACATCCGGTTTTTTTGTTCTTTTATTCAAATTGAGAGACTCTTCGCATTCGAATGCACTTTCAACAATGGCAAAAGTTACGCAAAAGCGCATAAAACCCATTTTTCTGCTTATTGGATTATTTCTGTGGATTCTCTTCTCGCTAAAAAGTTTCGAAATTTTCGAACATCTTCGCAAGTATATCGAAGAGATTTTGATGATAAAGTGGACCGTAGGAGAACTAACCATCTCTTTCGGAGGCATTTTGAGTTTTGCCGTTATTTTTATTGTGGCCATTTTAATCGCAAAATTAATAGCAGCAATTTTACAAGACGAATGGATGATTCAGGTTTTGCCTCGCGGAATTGCACCGGCCATCTCGTTAATTTTACGAATATTTATCATCTCTCTGGGGTTGTATGCAGCACTGTTAGCTGCCGGACTCGACATTGGGAAATTAGGTTTTATTGTTGGCGCCTTGGGTGTTGGTATCGGTTTCGGGCTGCAAAATGTTGTACTGAATTTTATTGCCGGCCTTATTCTTGCTTTCGAGCGCCCGATAAACCTTGGCGATACCATTGAAATTGATCAGGAAAAAGGTGTGGTTACCAATAT
>JALUZN010000529.1 GCA_027011835.1 Draconibacterium sp.
CATACAACCTATTTAGATACGAGCAGGTAATACGTTTAAACATTTTAAATTAATCCATAACACTGTTAATTAGTTAGTTAGTCGCAAAAAAATAGAAATATTATGCTATATTCTTAGTAAAGAAATGTATTTTTGAAATGATTTGATAATCTCGTTAAAGGGTTCTGCGATTTTATCAAGTCAAAAATTGAAAAAAACTAATTTTTAGAACCCACCTATATAAAAACCACTTTTGAGATTAGAAATATCGAAAGCTTTTTGAGAGTATGACAGTTTTTTTTCAATTAATAACGTACCTTGCATGGTATATATCTGGATTAAATCGAAAGCTTTTCTAAAATTTATTATTTCTTTGGCTGGATTTGGGAATATGTAATGCTCTGGTAATTCATTTACACTATTTACAGAAACCTGAGCATTAGTCTTTGCATAAATTAACTCAAGAGCTGAATATGAGGGGACATAAATTTTAAGATAATATAAATCTCCATTACTTTTTTCAAGTGAAATATAAGAGGTGTCTTCAAGGAATAAATTAATACCATTGTATACGCATGGTGGATAATTGCCATAACTAAAGTTTAACAAATTTCCTTCAGCTGCGAGAATACTCTGATTACTGAAGATAGTATCACCCCAATTATACTTTCTTACAGTTGGGATTATTCTTGAGGTATCCTGAACTTGTCCATAATTATTAATAAATTGAAAATGTTCTACGTAACTTGTATCAATATGGATTGAAAAATTATTAAAAGATGTCAGAGACATAAAATACCCAGAGCCCAGTCCTCCCATGTAGCAGTCTAAATAAAAATCTATATCCTGAATTGAATCTTGATCGAGATCAAAATAGTAATTTAGAGAAGTGCAGAATCCCATCGTGTCAATAGAAGATAATATTGTGTCCTGAAAAGGAATGTTATTTCCTCCATAAATGGGATTATCGACTACCAAATATTGGGCATTAGTTTGTCTGATTATAAACGTCAAGAATAAAAGTGCCGTAATTCTTTTCATTTTCCAATGTGTTTAATTATTGCCAACTATTATTTATGTCAGCTAAAAGTACATTATATACTCCAATTAAAAATACAAATCTCATTCGGATATAAAAAAAACGTAGAATTACTTTGTTTAAAGATACACACTTCTGGTCAGTTCGGTGAAGGTAAAAAACGGATCAATTAATCTTTCGGGTTGATAGGGCAATTTAAATATAATGAATCGGCTTTTTTCCTGCCTGAGGTCATACTTTTGAGTTTAATCTAAAACCAGTTCACAGCGGCGGCCTCGGTCGGTGAGCCGGAAAACAAGCGATAACGATGTTAAAAAAATTACTGCTGTTTGAGGAGGCTCCAATGTATTGGAGGAAGTTTAGGATTTTTAGTCGTTATGGCGTAGCTTTTCCGAGTGAAGCGAACGCAGCCTTGGGCTTTTTGTTTACTTTTTGAGCTAAGCCAAAAAGTAAAATCCCCCCAATAGGGCAAAAGTAAAATCATGGCATCACCCATTGCTATGTCCATAAGTCACGGTGTGAGTTCCCGGTTAACAGTTATTTATAAAAATTAACCAACTGCAATTTGCAAAAAACTCACGCCATACTATAAGACTTTTGCTGAATCAATTTTATAAATCCTTGTAGTACTAAACGGAAAAAGGGCAGCAAGAACGCCGCCCATAGATGTATTTATAAAGATAAAAAAAGGTTTGTGCCCACAAGATAGGAGATGTTTTTAAATTTTCCAAATTATACTCGAATCAAATCGGTTTTCGGGAGATTGGCTCGTATTGAATCCTGGGAATTTATTAGATTTAGGTGATAACAAACACAGAACACTCCTCTTTCTATCATAACAATAGTTTTATTTACAACAGCAATAAAAAGCAAAAAATAAGAGCACAAAAGCACCTTCTCAACATTCTATCATACAATTATTTATATTTTAACACTGAATAAAGTCTACGAATTGTTTGGAGAAACAAGATTAGAAGGGTACATTTGAAATAACAAAAACGTTCATTGAAAAGAAAAAAATATTTTCCGCATTGATTCCAGTTGGTAAACTCAACAGAACTTTTTAAACCGAGAAAGCTCTTTATGGTTGTTAAAACAGGCCTGGTAGTCCCGATGCAAATTGGGGTGAGTCGAAAGACCGTTGGAAGTTTGATCAACCGGGCACTCAAATCCTGTATTATCGGGGTTTTCACAAACTGAATTAGTGCGGATTTTTTTTATCTTTTTATTGCCCTTTTCACCACCAAATTCAACAACAATAAAATACTTATAAACAGAGAAATACGTGCAATATAATTGCCATACATTACATAGAACGTAATGGCATTATTCGCATTTATTGTTCCGTTAATGGAAGTTTCTACCCACCAGCTTGTAGGTTGCAACACATCGCCCCGTTGATTAATAAAGCACGATATTCCTGTATTTGCAGCCCGTGCAATGCTGCGTCGGGTTTCGATGGCACGCAACCGGGCATACGAAAGATGTTGTTTATAACCGGGGGTATTTTTCCACCAACCGTCGTTGGTAATAATAAAAATAAGTTCAGCTCCTTTACGAACATAGCCGGCAACATACTCGCCAAAAACCGATTCGTAACAGATAACCGGAGCAACCTGAGTTCCGTCGTTAGAGATAAAATTCGATGGCTCTGACTGATGCCCTAAACTTCCGGTTGTTCCACCAATATTTATAACAATATCGTTAATAAAACCAAGGTATTTCATAAAAGGCATCTTCTCCACTCCCACTACCAATTTCGATTTATGATAAATCTGACACGCTCCCTTCCGGTCGAGAAAAATAGCTGTATTAAAGCGGTCGTAAACAGTTTTCCCGTTTGACCGGGCAGTAATGGGAGCACTATTTTTATCAGGGTAAATTTTATACGACGAAACGCCAAAAACCATCTCAGCATTGTTGTAACTTCTGCTAAATGCTGAAAATTTTTGAATAAACCGGTTCGATTGTAAATTGGCCTCATTCCAGTAACCCGGATTCTCGAATACAGTTTCGGGGCCAACAACAAAATCGGTATTATTGGTTGTTTTTTGCTTTGCCAGCTGTAAGAATTTTTCCATTTTTAACAGCTCAGCACTAAAATCATAACTTTCGGAATAGGGGTCGATATTGGGCTGAACAATTACAACCTCTTTGGGATTCTCTTTTTCGACATACGAAGAGTAGGTAATGAGCGAGAAAATAATGGGCGCAACTAAAACAAAAACAGAAGCCGAAATAATATAAACCGTATTTTTTACCGAACTTTTTTGTTTGATGCTCAAAATTGTTTTAAACAGTAAAACATTCATTACCAAAACCCACAATGTTCCACCAAAAACACCTGTATATTCGTACCACTGAATAAGTTGAACGTTATTTGCGAATCCGTTTCCGAGGTGCAGCCACGGCCATTCAATATCCCAGTGGTAATGAATGTATTCGAACGAAATCCAAAAAGCAGCAAGCGCAACATATCCAAGATTTGCCTTAAAGTTACGCCGGGCAATGTGTGCCAGCCACCACACCACCGACATAGCAGCCGAATTAATAATAAATGCCATTAACGCACCTGCCAGTGTTGCATTTGCCACCCAAAATGTGGTTAATACATTCCAAATAAGAACTGCTAAAAAAGCGTGTCCAAAAAATGATACACTTCTGAAATTTTTCTTTTGGATAACAAAAAACCGGTCGAGCCAAAGTAGCGGAATAAATGCAACAAAAAGTGTCCATCCGGGAAACCCCAACCATGCCAAACTCAATAAAATACCGGATAAAACGGAGAGTAATAATCTGTAACTTCGTTTCATATCTCTTATAAGTTTTCAGAAAAAACAGCTTTTTGTTTTTTGTTGGAACGTTCGAAAACAAAATCGATTTTTCCCATCATTAGGCCGCCCCACCAAGCCTGATTTACAATTACCTGTTTGCCCACATTGTTCTTTTTTATTAATGGTTTTTCGAGCCAGGTATGCGAATGTCCTCCAATTATCAGGTCGGTTGTCTCTGTCTCTTCGGCCAGTACCAAGTCGCAAACCGGATTTCGCTTACAATACAAACCCAAATGCGAAAGACAAATTACAAGATCGCAATTTTTATCGTTTCGTAAAAACAGTTCCATTTCGCGAGCCACTGTAACCGGGTCGTTATAAATGGTGTTTCCATAATTTTTATCGGCAACCAAACCATGCAGTTCAACGCCAACGCCATACACACCAATTTTTATTCCCGAGCGCTTAAACGTTTTCCACCGGGGAAATTTACCGGCCAAAATAGTATCAGAGAAGTCGTAATTTGAATTTATTATGGGGAATTTTGCATTGGGCAGAGGATTTAAAATCCCCTGCAATCCGTTATCGAATTCGTGATTTCCAATTGTTCCGGCATCGTAACCGGCGGCACTCATTAATTTCAGCATTAACTCTCCTTTATAATAGTTAAAATAGGGAGTTCCCTGAAACATATCGCCCGCATCGAAAAGAAGCGTATCGGGGTTTTCGGCTTTAAATTTTTGTGCCATTGCCGATATTCGTGCCAATCCGCCTTTATTCGAATATCGCTTGTTTGTACCCGTAAACGGTTCGATGTGTGTATGCAAATCGTTGGTGTGAAGTATCGATATTGTTACAAAATCGGTGCCTGCAAACAGATTGAACGGTGCTACTCCTAAACCAACTCCGGCACTCCCGACAATAATATTTCTTACAAATTTTCGCCTATTCATATTTTACCCTCCCGTCTTCTTTTGCGGTTAAAGTTTTACCCTCTTTATAACTCTTTTCCAAATTATGAAGTATTACATCACGTATTTTTAATCCGGGTTTTACAATTTTTAACCGATGTGTAAAAACCTCTAACCCGTCGCCACCCTCGGCAACATAATCGTTTGTTGCCAGCCAGTACGTTTTATTTGAAACAATTTCGTTGCCGGCAATTTGAATATCAACCGCTTTCCCGTTTGAGATTACATACCGCACGCCTCCAACACTTTCACCATTTTTATCAGCCAGATGATTTAAAAATTCCTGAACTTGCGTTCCGGTAAGCTGAATAAAAACCAACTCGTTTTCGAACGGCATCAACTCAAAAATTTCACCCACCGTAATTTCTCCTTTTGGTAACGATGTTCGTATTCCACCGTAATTAAAATAAGAAATTACAGGATGAACACCGTCGGCAATTTTTGTAGCTTCGGTTTTTGCTTCGGCTAAAAGTAAATCGGCTAAAAAATTAGTTAATAAACTCTCGGGGCGCCCTTTTATCATCTCTTTTTCCGAAATGGAAATCACCCGTTTCATGTCTTTTTCAAGACTATCTTTAAACGGCTTATACATATATATTATTTGGCTATCAACCCCTTGCACCTCTTCGGCAACCGGAATATTTTGAGAATGAGAACTTCTCGGAATAAAATTTGTTTTACAGGAAACTGTGGCAACAATGCAAGTTATTAACAACAGGTGGCTGAAAGATAGTCGCATAAATGAAATAGTTTTAGAAAACTTAAATATACTTTAGCAAACGTTAGTTATAAATAAACAGAATTTACAATAAATATGTTCGATTCAAACTTACATATAAAAACAGTAACCCGAATTATTTTAGCCATATTTTTAATGGTTCTGCTCTCCCCAAAAACCGGAGTCGCACAAAACCGCGAAATAGTGGCAAAAAAAGGCGATGGCATTTACCGGGTACTCACAGATAACGGTTATTCTTATTCGAAATATTTAAATGAATTTATTGAACTGAATAAGACAAAGTTAGGGAAAGACAATACGTTAATAATCGGGAGAAAATACAAACTTCCTTCAAAATCGGGAAAAGTTAAGACGACAACTTCGAAAAAGACAGTTGGCAAAACTGTTCATTACGATATTTTTGGTAAAAAATATGCCGATGTTGAGATTAAAAGCAGCGAATTAAAAGGTGCTACCTACTATTTAATGGCGGGGCACGGCGGCCCCGACCCCGGAGCAATTGGAAGCTACAACGGGAAACAGTTATGCGAAGATGAATATGCATACGATGTGATAATCAGGCTGGCACGCGACCTGATTGAAAAAGGTGCTACAGTTTATATGATTACCCGCGACAAAAACGATGGAATTCGCGACGAAAGTATATTAAAACCTGACCACGACGAAGTTTGCTATCCAAATCTGACCATTCCGTTGAACCATATTAAACGGTTGCGACAACGAACAAATGCAGTAAATAAATTGTACAGTAAAAACAAAAAAGGATTCAACCGGCTCATTGTAATTCATGTCGATTCGCGCAGCCGGGGCGAAAACATCGATGTTTTTTTCTACCACGACAAACGTAGTAAAACCGGAAAAAAAGCAGCAACAATTCTACAAAATACTTTTCAAAAGAAATACAACGAACACCAGCCGGGGCGCGGGTATAAAGGCACGGTATCGACCCGCAATTTGTATGTTGTTCGAAATACTTATCCGGTTACGGTTTATATTGAATTGGCAAATATTAATCATCGCCGCGATGTTAAACGATTGATTGTTACCGACAACCGTCAGGCTGTTGCCAACTGGCTGACACAGGGATTAGTACTCGACTATAAAACCAATAAATAGCGTCGACAAGCAATTAGCTCTCGTTTATTAACTTGTTGTAGTTGTCGATGGCAATAAAATAGTTGGGGTCTTCCACCACATTTACATCACATATTTTTTCGGCCTTCTTTACCAGTTTAATACAGTCTTTGCTTAAATGGCGAAGGTGAATTGTTTTGCCGTTTTTCTGGTAACGCTCGGCAAGTTTATTAATGGCCTCAATGGCCGACTGGTCCATAATTCTCGACTCTTTAAAATCTACAATTACCTCGTCGGGGTCGTTTTGAACATCAAATTTCGATTGAAACAGTGCCGTTGAACCAAAAAACAGGGGACCAAAAATCTCGTAATGTTTTATTCCATATTCATCTATTTTTTTACGAGCCCGAATCCGGGTTGCATTTTCCCAGGCAAAAACCAATGCCGACACAATTACGCCTGCCAAAACAGCAATTGCCAAATCGAAAATAACAGTGAGTGCCGTTACCAACACAATTACAAGCAGGTCGGCAACCGGAATTTTATTGATGACATTAAATGTGCTCCAGGCGAATGTCCCGATTACAACCATAAACATAACTCCAACCAACGCAGCAATCGGAATCATTTCGATATAAGTTGAAGCAAAAAGAATAAATGCAAGCAACGAAAGCGAAGCCACAATTCCCGATAACCGTCCGCGTCCGCCCGATTTTATGTTAATAATACTCTGCCCAATCATTGCACAACCGCCCATTCCGCCAAAGAAACCATTTACAATATTTGCAGCTCCCTGTGCAACACACTCGCGATTACCGCTTCCCCGGGTTTCGGTTAATTCATCAACCAAACTCAATGTCATTAACGACTCGATTAATCCAACTGCAGCCAGAATAAATGAAAAAGGCAAAATTAGTTTCAACGTTTCTAAATTGAATGGAATAACAGGAACATTAAAACTTGGCAAGCCTGCTTTAATTCCAGTTCCTCCTCCCGAAACAATAAAACTTTTTACCGTCTCGGTTTCAATATTTCCAACGATTACAATACCCGATACAACAAGAATTCCCACAAGTGCAGCAGGAATAGCTTTACTTATTTTTGGAAGCAGAAACATAATCAGCATCGTGGTAGCAACCAAACCAAGCATCGTATAAAGCTGTGTTCCGGAGAGCCATTCACCACCGTGTTTAAACATATTTAACTGTGAAAGAAAAATAACGATTGCAAGCCCGTTAACAAATCCCATCATTACCGAATGTGGAACCAACCTGATGAATTTCCCCAACTTAAATACTCCAAATAGAAACTGAATGATTCCGGCAAGAATCAGGGCAATAAAAAGATACTGCAATCCTGCCGAGTCTCCACCTCCCAATGCATTCCCCTGCTGAATAAGAGATACCATAACCACAGCCATTGCACCGGTAGCTCCGGAAATCATTCCGGGACGGCCACCAAAAACCGAAGTTATTAAGCCCATCATAAAAGCACCATACAAACCAACAATTGGCGAAACTCCCGCTACAAAAGCAAAGGCAACTGCCTCGGGCACCAATGCCAACGACACCGTTAAACCCGACAAAATATCATCTTTTATACTTCCCTGCCTTCTGTCTATAAACTGAAACTTCATATCGCACTTATTAAATTAGCGCGCGAAAGTAGTGCTAATTTTAAGAAACATACTACAACTCAGTTGTTTGGCAATACTGTTAATGTAGCGTTAATCTGATTATGAGAAATAAATTAAAGCTTTTTATTTAGAATTTATCTAAATAAGCTTTCCTTTTAATCATTTTTAAGTTTGAAATGTTTTACCTTTAGATTTTATAATTTTCATTTAAAAACAAAATATTATGGCATTTGAATTACCACAACTACCGTATGCAAAAAATGCACTGGAACCTTATATTAGCGAAAAAACGTTAGAGTTCCACTACGGAAAACATCATCAGGCGTATGTAAACAATGTAAATAACCTAATTGCAGGAACCGAGTTTGAGAATGCAACTCTCGAAGAGATTATTGCAAAAGCCACCGGTGGCATCTTCAATAACGGAGCACAGGTTTGGAACCACACGTTCTATTTTACACAATTCAGTCCCGATGGGTGCAAAGACCCAAAAGACGAACTAAAAGCTGCACTAGAAGCAAAGTTTGGCTCGGTTGAAGCTTTTAAAGAACAATTTTCGAAAGCAGCTGCAACACTGTTTGGCTCGGGCTGGGCATGGCTTGTAATCAATGCCGGCGGCGAATTGGAAATTGTACAAACCAGTAATGGCGACAATCCGCTTCGTGACGGGAAACAACCAATTCTAACCTGCGACGTTTGGGAACATGCATATTATATCGACAAACAAAATGCACGTCCAAAATACATCGAAGATTTTTGGAAAATCTTAGACTGGAAAGTTATTTCGGAACGATTTGCCAAATAAGTTGAACGAAAAAGTTTTATTATGAGTGTTGAAAAAGTTTTAGAAACATTGGCAACTGCCGGCAAACCATTAAAAGCCGGCGAGATTGCAGAAGCATCGGGGCTCGATAAAAAAGAGGTTGATAAAGCAATGAAAGTTTTAAAAGCAGAAGCAAAAATTGTTTCGCCAAAACGTTGCTACTGGGAGCCAAAATAGAGAGTCGTTTTAAACATCTTGTTTTTTTATCGACATGATATAAAACAGAACATAGTACAAATATAAAAAACGGGGTTTTTAAAATAAAACCCCGTTTTTTTATATCAAAACTTTAGTATACTCAAACCAAAAAGCTATTGGCTTTGAGTATATCTACTTTTTCCATAAATGTTCCATCTCTTCCAGTGTTTTATTTTTTGTTTCCGGAACAATTTTCCACATAAACAGTGCTGCTAAAAGTCCCATAACACCATAAATCCAATACGAAAATCCGTGATGGAACAACCCGTTTAAAAACGAACTTTTATCCATCATCGGGAAGGTCCACGAAACGAGATAATTCGAAATCCACTGTGCAGCAACAGCAATAGCCATAGCACGCCCGCGAATTTGATTCGGAAAAATCTCGGAGAGTAACACCCAGGTAACGGGCCCCCAACTCATTGCAAAACTGGCTACATAACCCAGCATAAAAATAAGTGCGGCGATTCCCATTTTCTGAAAAAAGAAAGTTAATCCGAGTGCAAACATAAAAAAGGCCATTCCCAGTGCACCGGTAATTTGTAATGGTTTTCGTCCAAACTTATCGACGGTTAGAATTGCCAAAACAGTAAAAGTTAAATTAATGGCGCCAACAATAATTGTTTGCAAAAGTGCAGTGTCGGTATTCGAACCCATATTTTTGAAAATTTCAGGAGCATAATACAACACAACATTTATTCCTACAAACTGCTGAAATGCAGAGAGTGCAACTCCAATAACAATAACCAAAACACCAAACGAAAATATTTTACCCGATTTTGTATTTACTGTCGATTTTATCTCTTCCAGTATTTTTAATCCGGTTTCGCTACCGTTTACTTTTTGTAAAATTCGCAATGCTTTTTCAGGTTGCGAGCGCAACACCAAATAACGTGGTGTTTCGGGTACGAACATTAATAAGACTAAAAACAGTGCTGCGGGAATGGTTTCGGAAGCAAACATCCAGCGCCAGCCAATACTATTTAACCAACTGTCGTCGCCTTGCCGCGCAATAAAGTAGTTAACAAAATAGACAACCAACATTCCGAAAATAATTGCAAACTGGTTCCACGAAACCAATTTTCCCCGAATATTTGCCGGCGCAATTTCGGCTATATACATGGGCGAAAGCATCGAAGCCAGCCCCACGCCTACTCCGCCAATTATTCGGTAAACAACAAAAATGTATATAAAAGTATGGTCGGCTTCGCCAACAGGCCTGATAAACAGTTCGGGCATTGCCGAGCCAATTGCAGAAATCAGAAAAAGAGAAGCCGCAATAATTAATCCTTTTTTCCGGCCAAATTTCAGACTAATAATTCCCCCCGACATTCCCCCAATAATACAACCAATTAGCGCGCTCGACACAATAAAACCTAGACGCGAGTTAGCTGCAGCTTCGGCCAACCCAAACGGGTCGACAAAAAAACTATCGAGCGAACTTACCGTTCCCGAAACAACGGCCGTATCGTAACCAAAAAGTAACCCGCCAAGTGTTGCCACCAAAGTAAGCAACGAAACATAAACTAAACTTCCATTCTTGTTCATAACAATTTAATTTTTAAGCCTGAATTTTTCAGAAATACTTCTAACGAAGCCAAATTGCCTTGGGACAAATTAAATATACCAGTTAATTAATTGCTCCAGAAGTTCCTGCTTGCCACTTATTTGCGATGGTTCGCCTACTTCGGCTGCTATAGTACGTAAATCTTCAAGCGACAATTTTCCATTTTCGAAATCGGCTCCTTTCCCCGTATCGAACGAAGCATAACGGGATTTACGCATAGAGAGATAATCGGAGTTATTGAGTATTTTATCGGCAATTACCAACGAGCGTGCAAACACATCCATACCGCCAATGTGAGCAATAAAAATGTCCTCCAAATCGGTAGAATTTCTGCGTGTTTTTGCATCGAAATTTATTCCTCCGTTAGTAAAACCACCACCTTGAATAATTTCGAGCATCGCCTCGGTAATTTCGTAAATACTGGTTGGGAATTCGTCGGTGTCCCACCCGTTTTGGTAGTCGCCTTTATTGGCATCGATGGAACCGAGCAGGCCGGCATCGGCAGCAAAACGGAGGTCGTGGGCAAAAGTATGCCCTGCCAATGTTGCGTGGTTCACCTCAATATTCAGTTTAAAATCTTTATCTAAATTATAATGCCGCAAAAATCCAATTACAGTTTGCGCGTCGAAATCGTATTGGTGTTTTGTGGGTTCCATCGGTTTTGGTTCAATTAAAAATGTACCTGTAAAACCCTGTTTACGAGCATAGTCGCGTGCCATAGTAAGAAACTGCGCCATATGTTCCAGTTCGCGCTTCGTGTTGGTGTTGTGCAGGGTCATATACCCTTCGCGGCCACCCCAGAAAACATAATTTGTACCGCCCAATGCAATAGTTGCGTCGATGGCATTTTTTATTTGCACACCGGCATTTGCTACCACGCTAAAATCGGGATTTGTTGCTGCACCGTTCATATATCGTGGGTCTGAAAATACATTTGCAGTTCCCCAGAGCAGTTTTACACCCGAGGCATCTTGTTTCTCTTTTGCATAGTCGACCATTCTCGCCAGTCGCTTTTCAATTTCAAAAACCGAACCGTCGCCCACCACATCGGTGTCGTGAAAACAGTAGTGCGGAATATTCATCTTTGTGATAAATTCGAAAGCGGCATCCATTTTCTCACGGGCAGCATCCATCGGATCGGAAGCGCCAATCCACGGGAAAATCTGTGTACCCGGACCAAAAGGGTCGCCACCTGTTCCGCAGAACGTATGCCAGTAAGCAACAGCAAAACGCAGGTGTTCCTTCATAGTTTTTCCGGCTACTACCCGGTTCTCGTCGTACCACTTAAAAGCAAGAGGATTTTTCGATTCTGCTCCTTCAAATTGAATCTGCCCAATTCCTTTAAAATACTCTTTGTTTCCTTTTACTACTTCCATTATCTTGTTTTTTTATGAGTTTATTGTATTGCTTTTTTTAATTCGGTTTCCCACTTTTTATAGGCGTTGTTGTACTCTTCTATTTTCGAGTTATCGGGTTCAATGGTCTCCAGCTTTTTTAAACTTAAAAATGCTTCATCGTGGTTTTTATAGTAACCCGAACCAATTCCTGCACCACGCGCAGCTCCTTCCGAACCGTCGGTATTGTAAAGTTCAATGGTTGCTCCGGTAACTCCGGCCAATGTTGCTCTAAAAACGGGACTAAGAAACATATTTGCTTTTCCAGCCCTGATAACTTTTGCATTTATTCCGATGGTTTCCATTATGTCCATTCCATATTTAAACGAGAAAACAATTCCCTCCTGTGCAGCTCGTAAAAGATGACCTTTTTTATGGATATTAAAATTAATTCCACTGAACATCGATCCAATATTTTTATTGTTTAGAACGCGTTCGGCACCGTTCCCAAAGGGCAAAATATTTAATCCGGCAGAACCGATTGGAATATCGGCAGCCAGTTCATTCATCTCTTCATACGATATATTTTCGCCCACCATTCGTTTTAGCCAGGCATTTAAAATTCCTGTTCCGTTAATGCAGAGCAAAACGCCAAGACGTGCTTTTTCAGTCGAGTAGTTTACGTGAGCAAACGTATTTACACGCGATTGCGAGTCGTATTTCACCTCGTCGCTAACGCCGTAAACCACTCCCGAAGTTCCGGCTGTTGCAGCAATTTCACCGGGATTTAAGACATTCAGCGAAAGTGCATTATTGGGCTGGTCGCCGGCACGGTAGCTTATTTTTGTCTTTGCAGAGAGGCCCAACTCGTTGGCAGCTTTTGCCGAAAGAGTTCCCTGAATTCCAAAAGTGGGAACTATCTCAGGAATTATATCGTTCGAAAATCCGTACGTCTCGAAAAGCAAATCGGCAAGTTTATTCTCTTTAAAATTCCACATTATACCCTCCGAAAGTCCGCTTACAGTGGTTTGAATTTCGCCGGTAAGTTTCATCGCTATCCAGTCGCCGGGTAGCATTATTTTATAAACTTTTTCGAAAAGCTCCGGCTCGTTATCTTTTACCCATTTTAATTTCGATGCGGTAAAATTTCCGGGCGAGTTTAACAAGTTTGTTAAACAACGCTGCTCGCCAATTTGGGTAAATGCTTTGTCGCCAATGGCAGTTGCCCGGCTGTCGCACCAAATAATTGAAGGGCGAAGAATATTTTGCGCCTTGTCAATCATAACCAATCCGTGCATTTGGTACGAAATCCCAATAGAGTCAATTTTTTCAGTTTCTACCCTCGACTGTTTCAAAACATCAGCCAAAGCCAGTTTTAAATTCTCCCACCACAACTGTGGGTCCTGCTCTGCCCATCCTGCACGGTGAGCCGAAATTACCATCTCTTGTTTTGGATAAAACGAAGAGGCAATACAACTCCCGCTTTCGCCATCGAGTAAAGAAACTTTTACCGACGAACTTCCAATATCAAATCCTAATAAATACATAAGTTAATGTTATTTGTCTCTCTAAATATCGAACTGTTCTGTTCTGTTATGCTGCTAATTTAGTTTCTATTTTTTAATAATCAAAATTTCGAATATCTGTTTCCTGAATAAACCGGCTGAAAGCCCTGTTGCGCTGAATTTTCAACTATCTTCCAACTTCGGATACAAAATACATTACACCGACGATCGCATTGTGAGTATTGTAGGAACTTCGAACTGCATTTGATTTCCGGATGTAACAAACTCGGCAGCTTTTTGCCCCATCAACTCAAAATTGGTTGAAATGACCGATATTCCGTCTTTTACATATTTTTTCATAGGCGTTTCGTTGTACGAGATTACACCCACTTCACGTCCCGGCTCAAATCCCTTTTCGGTACACTGGTCTAAAAATGTGGCTAACGTTCGGTCGCTTACTAAAAAATAGAGTACTCCTTTTTCTATCTTAAAATCATTGGGACTATAAATAACAGCGTGTTTTACACTATTTTCAACACAAAACTTTTTAAAATAGCTGATTGAGGTTTTTGGATGATAAGTAAATGGCGGATAATAATAGATAAACTTTTTGTATTTCTTAATCGCATTTAAATTCGCTGCAAAGCAGTCGAGAACCGGTTGCCCGAAATTCTGAAAAACAGCAGAATTTTCTTCCGAAGAGTGTATATTCCAATCGATAATCAGCAATTTATCTTTTTCTATTTTACCAATAATATTACGTACCCTTTTATGGTCGAAATTCATAATAATATACTTGCTGTACTTGCCTAAACTTTCGGTAATTATCTTTTCGAACACATTAATATTGTAGTGGTGAAAATGCAAATCGACACTAATATTTTTTGGAAGATGTTTTAAAAACGACCCGTACAAAACCTCTTTGTACGCCTTAAATGTATCGAGAAAAAGAAAAACTTTTGTAATATTTTGGGTAACAAAATAGCCCCGATTTGGTACCGACTCGACAGTTCCCCGGCGTTTTAGTTCGGTGTATGCTTTAAAAACCGTATCGCGCGAAAGCCGGCACTCTTTCATTAGCTGATTTACCGAAGGCAACATATCGCCACTTTTTAACTCCTTCCGGCTAATCGAATCTACAATTGCATCAACAAGTTGTTGAAATTTTAGATTGTTCGAATTAGAGTCTATCGTAAATTTAAACTTACTCATTTTTTTGAGAATAAAATCAGAACAGTTTCCGTTCTGTTCTGTTCTTCAAAACTAAAACAATATTTCATTTTGCCGGCACTTTTTTGTAAATTTCAGTTTAAAGTTTGTTAATAAAGAAACGGGGGCATTCAACATCGCCTTAAAGAGTATCAGGAATGAGAAACATAAAAGTTTTGGGTTACATGGTTTTGGTAAGTCTCTTTGTTTTTACGAGTTGCAAGAAAAGTGAAGAGAGCGACAGCAATCTTTCGGGAACATTAACTGCGTATTCCGACTGTAAAAACGGAACAAAATCGGCAGGAGTTCCCGGCAATAAATCGTGTGCCGAATATTCGTTCGACAAACAAACACAACTACTTAAGATTAATCATATTAACGCAGGGTTTAATTGCTGTCCCGACAAATTGTATTCAACTATTTGGTTCAGCAACGACTCCATTTACATTCAAGAGTTTGAGGCGGCAGCTTTGTGCCGGTGCAACTGTTTATACGATTTGAAGTTCGAAATAGATGGCGTTGAGCGAAAAACGTACACCGTTGTATTTATTGAACCTTATGCAAAAGACCAAAACAAACTTATTTTCGATATCGATTTAAAGGATTCTGCCACAGGTAAGTTTTGCGTTCTCAGAAAGAAATATCCCTGGGGAATAAATACCTATTAGGGAAATTGCCCAACTTATCCACGAACAAAAAGGGCTTTAATAATTTCGGCAGCCATTTTAGGAT
>JALUZN010000530.1 GCA_027011835.1 Draconibacterium sp.
GTAACTTATTTCTTTATTATTATCTTTTTTCCAATTATCAAATTATTATCATTCGTCACAATGATTAAATATATACCTGAAGTCAATTTAGATAAATCAAGGGTCTTGGCAAATGTAAACGCTCCATTTAAGATTTGCTTTCCATCGAGATTTAAGATTTTATACTTTTTTGATTTATTTTTATTCCCATGTACTTGAACCTTAATTACGTCTATGAATGGATTTGGAAATATTTCAATTTTACTTTTATTCTGACTTTCTTTAATTCCTTGAATTGGAATTTCGCAAGGTTCCGAACCATAAATTTTTGTTCCATTTTTATACGAACAAAGTAATATAGGATCGAAATTATTAATGTATTTCCAGTCTTGAAATCGAAATCCCAAGTTACTTGTAATTCCTTCAATCAATACAAATGGTTCTTGTTCTAAGAATGGTATTTTAAAGTCAAACCGTATATGTTTTTTATTATTTAAATAGTAAATTGAATCTACCTTATAATTTCCTGGAAATGAATTCCAATTACCACCAATGTACATTGAATCTCCAACATTCAAATTCATATCCATTATTAATATTTCTGAGGTGTCTTTACTATTGCAATACCATACTTTCCCTGAAATTGTATCTTCTCTTAAAAACCCTAAGTATTCACGGGACTCAAAATCAAAATATCCGTCAATTATTTTATATTCCTTTTCGTTTAACAAGGTATCACCCAAAACGGTATGTTTCGTACTTCCCGTACCCCAAAGATTTCCAATGGTCATATTCCATTGTGTTGACTGGCTCCCAAAAATGCTTTCATAATTTTGAGAGAATGAGAAAAATCCAGTCAATAAAAAAATGAGTAAAATGATTGTTGATTTCATTCGCATATAATTAAATTAAAATACTGTAATTCAGACAGATAAACATACAAGTCGAAATTGTAATTCTTGGTCCATGGAACTCGCATGCACAATTTATACATAAACTTTTGTGTTTTGTCGACCATGCTCGTTTCATAAGTATATAATATAGTTTAATAATTAATAATCAGCTTCTTATGACTCACCCTCTTTTGAGTAATAACTATGTTGTTTCTCAATATACATCTCCTTTCTAGCAGTCAGGGTTTCACTTCGAGTGAAACCCTAACTTACTAAATACGAATTACTTCAACTTACTCATTTCGGCAAAATATTTATAAAACAGTGGAATAGTTTTTATGCCGTTGTAAAATTGTTCAAGCGGGTAATTTTCGTTGGGCGAGTGGATGGCATCCGACTCGAGACCAAAGCCCATTAATACCGATTTTATTCCCAAAACCTCTTCGAAAGTTGAAATTATAGGAATACTTCCACCCGACCGAACGGGCACCGGACGTTTCCCAAAGACGTCAGTATAAGCTTTTTCGGCTGCTTTATATGCCGGAATATCGATTGGGCAAACGTAACCCTGTCCGCCGTGCAACGATGTAACTTTTACTTTAACCGAGTTTGGAGCAATATTTTCAAAATGATTTTTAAATAATTCGGCAATTTGTTGGTGGTCTTGATTGGGCACCAAACGCGAAGATATTTTTGCAAACGCTTTTGATGGAAGCACTGTTTTTGCCCCCTCGCCTGTGTAACCTCCCCAAATTCCACACACATCGAAAGAGGGACGAATTCCGGTACGCTCGTTTGTCGAATAACCTGCTTCTCCGCTTAACGCTTCCACCTTTATTGCTTTTTTATACTCCTCTTCGTTATACGGAGCTTTTGCCAATAGTTCGCGCTCTTCGGCAGAAACTTCCATCACATCGTCGTAAAAACCGGGAATGGTTATTTTACCTGTATCATCGGTCATTTTATCAATCATCGAACAAAGCACGTTAATCGGGTTGGCCACTGCCCCGCCAAATATTCCCGAGTGTAAATCGTGCGACGGGCCGGTAACTTCAACTTGCCAATATGCCAACCCACGTAATCCGGTTGTTATCGATGGAATATCGGGAGCAATCATTCCTGTATCGGAAACCAGAATAATATCGGCTTTTAGCATCTCTTTGTTTTGCTCGCACCAAACCCCAAGACTTGGCGAACCAATCTCCTCCTCGCCTTCAATCATAAATTTCACATTACAAGGCAACGTATTGGTTTTCACCATTAATTCGAAAGCTTTTGCATGCATAAAGCCCTGCCCTTTATCATCGTCGGCACCTCGGGCAAATATTTTTCCATCGCGAATTTCGGGCTCGAATGGTGGAGAATCCCACAACTCTATCGGGTCGACCGGCATAACATCCATGTGTGCATAAACCAGAACCGTAGGTAAAGCAGCGTCTATTATTTTCTCGCCGTATGTTACCGGGTTGCCCTCGGTTTCAAAGACTCCTGCACTATCGGCCCCGGCATCTAAAAGTGTCTGTTTCCAGTATTCTGCCGCTTTATACATTTCGGGTTTCCGGCTTTTTTCTGAGCTGATTGAAGGAATCCGAATTAATTGAAAAAGTTCTTCGAGAAAACGGTCTTTGTTTGCTTCAATATATTCATTTATCTGTTTCATATACATCTGTTTTTTAAAACCTAAAAGATAAGGTTTCATTATTAAAACAAAAAACTTAACGGTTTTTATCTGTTCAATAACTTTTCGTTCGTTTTATAAAAAAAGGGCAACCCGCTATAAACGAATTGCCCTTTACATATTGTAATTCTACTGTTTAGTCAACAATAGCTTTAAATCTCGAGTTTTCGAAATACTTAGCAAATTCCATATCGTTTTTTGCTTTTGCTTTCATATCAGGATTAATGTCGCAAGCAGCTTTTAAGCTTTCGTACATAAATGTTTCTTTTGCTGTACGTGCACCAATAATTGCTTTTAAGTACTCTTTTTTATAGCAATTCGGGTGATTAATAGCATTTAAATCTTTTAATGCACCGTTGTTGTCGCCGGCTAAGATTTTAGCGAGAGCAGTATTTCCATCAGAAAATTTGCTGAAATATTTTACCGCTTTATCGTATTCTCCTTTTTTAACGCTAATAATTCCTAAGTTATAGTTCACCTCGTCGCCTGCACCCGAAGCAGCACCAAACAATGTTTCTGCAGCGGTTAAATCATCAGCATGTAAAGCAACAGCACCCAAATTATTTTTAACAATAATTTCATCGTTTTTCAACTTCTCAGCTTTTTCGAAAAGAGGTTTTGCTTCGTCGTATTTTTTCTGTTTTACCAAAACATAACCTGCGTTATTTGGTCCACGCCAGTCGTTTGGATAGGCACTAATAAACGAGTTGTAGACAGCAAGCTGATCGTCAAGCTTGTCGAACAGAGTTGCTGCATAAAGCAACTCGGCTTGATTTAACGACGATGGATTCGATTTTGCTGCAGCTTTTAGTTCCTCGTCAGATTTTCCGGTTACCTCAACACTGGTTACCATTTTTGCACGGCGCAACTGCGGAAGAATATCCTCGGCAACATCGGTAAATGTTTCGCTTAGGTTTTTAATCTCACGCTCGCGTACTTCCGGGTCGTTGTACATTGAAAGCACACGCAAGATTAACTCTTTATCCTGAATATTCGACTCTTCCAACAACTTTTTAAATCCATCCCAGTCTTCAGGTGTATATTTTGTTTTTAACTCCACATCAACACCGGCAGCTTTCAACTTTTCGGCTAAAAATTTCGACGAAGTCTCTTTTCGTTTTGCTGCCAAATCGGTATTTAAATCAATACTTCCGTCGGGAGAAGCATATGCCGAAACTTCAACTCTTTTCAGTTCGGTTTTTTCGTCTTCGTTTGCTTGTTTAGTAAACTTTTCCAATCCTTCAACATCGCTGGCAGAGGCCTCCTCTTTACGAATATTTGCACGATTAATTAAATAGTGAATATCGGCCATCATTTCGTCGGGAACAACACGTTGAAACGGGTCGGTTGCCGGATTGTATTTTCCTGTTGTATTTACTTCGCGCTGAACTCCCAATATCGGTTTTGGCATGTTCATTACCAATTCGCTGGTAGCAAGAACACCATCGGCAATTTTAACGGGCTCAAAATCAACCGACTTCTTCCCCTGAGTTGCTGTAATTTTAATGTATAACTCCGATTTACTCATTGCCTCGTCGAAAGCAACCGAATTTTTATAATTTACACTTCCTCCGTTGTTGTAACTAATAACTTTATTATTCGCCTCAACATTTTCGCCTTGAACAGCAACCGGATTAAATGCTTTTTCGCCTCCCTTGTATTTCAAAACAGGTGTTGCAACAAGAGTTGCTTTTTTGTTGAAATATTTTGCCGGAAAACGCGTGTTAATTGCCAAATCGACATCACCCCCATGGGCCTCCAACAATTCGGGAGTAACTTTAAATTTAATTTGGTCGGCATTTTTTTTCATCTTGTTCAGCCCCGAGCATCCCGATAAAATAACTGCTACAACGGCAACAAGAACAACATGTTTTGCATTAATTTTGTACATGGTAAAATTTTATTAATTGATTTTTATTTATATTAGTTTAGTTCACAAAAATAGTAAGCTTTTTTTCATAAAAAAGAAGGTTACACTTTTTTATTTCAATATTAAGCGGTTTGTACCTAATTTATAATCACTATTAAAAACGGCCTCTTTTATAAGGCGATAATGCTGAGGATTATTAACAAAATCGATACCGGTTGTGTCGATTACCAAGACAGGGAATGTGAGATTTTGTTTGAAAAAAGTAAAATAACCGTTTTGAATTTCTTCGAGGTAACCGGGTTGAATATTCTGTTCGTAACTTCTTCCCCGTTTTTCAATATTCCGAAGCAATTGATTGGTGTTGGCATGTAAATAAACATACAAATCGGGTTTCGGAACCGAATCGAAAACCATATCGAAAATCTGTCTAAAAAGGTGGTACTCATCGTCTTTCAACGTATTTTGTGCAAATATCGACGATTTGGCAAAATAGTAGTCGGCAACTAAAAACGGATGGAACAGATCGAGATTTAACAGTTCATTTTTTATTTGATTGTAACGATCGGCAAGAAACGACAACTCCAACGGAAATGAGTAGCGCTCCTGATTGGCGTAAAATTTAGGAAGAAACGGGTTGTCGGCAAATTGCTCTAAAATAAGCTTTGCATTGTACTCTTTGGCAAACATTTTCGAGAGCGTTGTTTTCCCTGCACCAATATTTCCTTCAATAACCAAAAATCGCATCATAAAAAATTACATTATTCTTTTTTCCGAACGAATTTTCCTATCGTTTATCGCACCGAAAATATAACCCGGTATTAATCCAGTTGAAAAACCAATGGACAACATTTCGGTTGAATATCCGGGAACTGTTTTCATTAAAATAAACCCCAGAATTAACCCGGCAACCATACCGATGAACGAGTAGTGGTAAGCAAAATAATAGGGTGGATAAAACTTGTGTTCTTTCTGCATATGTTTCGAAATACGGTAAATTAACCGGTCGTAGTTGCGCCGTGTTTCACCGGGCTCGTTCACCGTTTTATCAATTTCAGAAACGGCTTCAACAACTTCAACTTTATGCTTTTGGCAAAACGAACAACTCTCAGAGAAAGTATCAATTCTCGTAATGTTTCGTTTGAACTCATCCATTCGAAGAAAACGCAAATCTTTATCACGGGCATCTTTTAATTTGCTCTCTATTGTTTCGTTTATCTCTTTTGCCCAGTTTCCCATTCTTATTGTTTTTTCTTGAAGAACAAAGGTAGCAATTAACGACAAAAAAAAACCGTTTATTTCTAAACGGTTTCTTTAATATTATTTGCAAAAATTTGCTTAATCGTTGTTTTTACGCGGACGGAAGTCGTTGTTTCTGCGGTCTCCTCCTCTACGGTCATCACGGCGATCTCCACCACGGCGATCGTTACCTCTGAAATCTCTTCTCGGACCACGATTTTCTCTTGGGGGACGCTCTACATAACCTTCAGGTTTTGGAGTTAAAACTTTATGCGAAAGCTTCAGTTTACCTGTTCTCTCGTCAACACCAATTAACTTAACCTCAATCATGTCGCCCTCTTTGGCAAAGTCTTCGGCATTCTCAACGCGTGCCCAATCCATCTCCGAAATATGAAGCAGCGCCTCTTTTCCCGGCATAATTTCGACGAATGCGCCAAACGATACTACCGATTTTACTTTTCCGGTGTAAACTTCGCCAACTTCAGGAATTGCAGTAATTGCTTTAATTCTTGCTTTGGCTGCCTCAATTGGCTCAAGTCCTGCTCCCGAAATTTCAACTCTTCCCTGGTCGTCTATCTCCTCAATAACGATAACCGTTTCAGTCTCTTCCTGAATGGCCTGAATTACTTTTCCTCCGGGGCCAATAATTGCACCAATCATATCTTTCGGAATAACTACTGTTTCGATACGAGGTACATTGGGTTTATAATCTTCGCGAGGCTCGGGAATTACTTCCAGCATTTTACCCAAAATGTGCAAACGCCCCTCTTTGGCCTGTTGTAGTGCCTGAGCCAAAACTTCGTAAGGAAGCCCGTCGACTTTAATATCCATCTGTGTTGCGGTAATTCCGTCAACGGTTCCGGTTACTTTAAAGTCCATATCGCCAAGGTGATCTTCGTCGCCAAGGATATCGGAAAGCACGGCATATTTTTCGGCTCCTTTATCGGTAATTAACCCCATTGCAATACCCGACACCGGTTTTTTAATTTTTATACCGGCATCCATCATTCCCATTGTTCCGGCGCAAACAGTTGCCATACTCGACGAACCGTTCGATTCTAAAATATCCGAAACAATTCTCAATACATACGGGAAATCATCAGGAATCATTTTTTTCAATCCACGTAACGCAAGGTTTCCGTGTCCAATTTCGCGACGGCTTGTACCGCGCGGAGTTTTCGGGTCGCCAACGCAAAACGGAGGGAAATTATAATGCAACAAGAATTTCTCAGTTCCCTGGAAAGTTACATTATCAATTTTTTTGATATCCATTTTTGTTCCCAGTGTAACCGAAGTTAACGACTGTGTTTCGCCACGGGTAAAAATTGCCGATCCGTGCGAGCCGGGCAGGTAATTAACTTCTCCCCAGATTGGGCGAATTTCGTTGGTTGCACGTCCGTCGAGACGAATACCATCGTCGAGAATCATGCGGCGCATTGCCTCTTTCTCCTCGTCGTGAAAATATTTTTTAATTAAACTAACATGCAAATCCATGTCAACCTCTTCATTATCGGCGTTGGCTTCAACATACGCTTCAATGTACTCGTCGCGAATTGTTTGAAATGCCTCTAAACGTTCGGCTTTGTTTGTTATTTGCTTTTTAGCTGTTTCGTAACATTTTTCGTAAAGGTCTGCTTTTACTTTTGCACGCAGTTCGTCATCGTTGGTTTCGTGATTAAATTCACGTTTTACAACACCCAGTTCTGCGGCCAATTCGTCCTGTACCTTACACTGTTTTTTAATCTCTTCGTGTGCAAACTTAATTGCATCGAGCATTACCTCTTCCGAAACCTCGTCCATTTCGCCTTCGACCATCATAATGTTATCGAACGACGCACCGACCATAATTTCGAGGTCGGCTTCTGCCATTTGCGAGCGGGTTGGATTAACCACAAATTCGCCGTTAACACGAGCCACTCTCACTTCCGAAATTGTTGTTTCGAACGGTACATCGGAAACTGCAATTGCAGCCGAAGCCGCAAGTCCTGCCAATGCATCGGGCATCTCCTCTTTGTTTGCCGAAATTAACGAAATCATCACAGCCGTTTCGGCATGATAAGTATCGGGAAATAACGGGCGCAAAGCACGATCGACGAGCCTTGCTACTAAAATTTCGTCGTCTGATGGACGCGCCTCTCTTTTAAGGAATCCACCCGGGAAACGACCTGCTGCTGCAAATTTTTCGCGATAATCAACCGAAAGCGGCATAAAATCCACATCGTCTCTCGCTTCAATTGCCGAAACAACTGTTGCCAGCAACATGGTGTCGCCCATACGAACGACAACCGATCCGTCGGCTTGTTTAGCCAATTTACCGGTTTCAATGGTAATGGTCTTGCCGTCGGCAAGTTCAATTGTTTTAATTGTTGCTTTTACCATAATCTTTTAAATAAATCTTTTAATAATAAATAATTACAATGGGTGGTGAGGCTTTGCAATTTACAAAAAAGAAAGGCAATACAATGCATTGCCTTTCAGTTATTTTACTTACGTAAGTTCAATTCTTTAATAATCGAGCGGTAACGTTCGATGTCTTTTTTAATTAAATAGTCGAGTAAACTGCGGCGTTTACCAACTAGCTTAATTAATGCACGGCGTGTACCGTGGTCTTTTTTGTTCTCTTTTAGGTGCTCGGTCAAGTGGTTAATTCTAAACGTAAAAAGTGCAATCTGACCTTCTGCACTTCCGGTGTTTTCTTTGCTTTTACCATATTTGGCAAAAATCTCTTGTTTTTTCTCTGTCGATAAATACATGTTAAAGAACTATTTATTTGTTATACAATGTTTAACCCGCAACATCGCGTTAGATTGAAACGGCTTAAAATTAATTGGGCGCAAAAGTAAGTAAAAGTTTTCGATTTACAAAGCTCCAGAGAATGCGAAAATTGAATTGTTTCTTTTCTTCTTTCAGGAATGAATACAAACAATAATTATTCTCTCTGTTTAATCAATAATAGTTTCGATTCGCTATTTTTGCTTTTATAATGACTCAATACGAAATTAAAATAACAGGCCGGGTTCAGGGAGTAGGGTTCAGGTATTACACGCAAAAGGTTGCCGGCGAACTGGGCTTAAAAGGCTGGGTGAGAAACCGGCCCGACCATTCGGTATTGGTTATGGTGCAGGGCAATGAAAAAGATATTGAAACGTTTGTCGACTATTTGAAAATTGGTCCTGCGCTTGCAAGGGTCGATAAAATATCGAAAGTTAAAATGGCTACGATGAATGAGTTCTCGCAATTTGAGGTGAAATATTAATAGGACGGAGTGATGATAATTTGAACGTTAACTAAATGAAGAAATTGGGAAAGCAAAACTTCCATATGACTACGGAAGAGTTTCGTAAAGAGGGGAAAAAGATAATTGACTGGATTGCCGATTATTACGAAGAGATTGAAAAATATCCGGTATTGTCGCAGGTAAAACCAGGCGATATAAAAGCGTTATTACCCGAAAAAGCTCCGCAAAAAGGCGAGCCAACCGATGCTATGATAGGCGATATCGACCAAATAATTATGCCCGGAATTACCCATTGGCAGTCGCCCAATTTTTACGCTTACTTTCCGGCAAATACATCGTTTCCCTCTATTTTAGGCGATTTAATCTCTTCGGGGCTGGGGGTGCAGGGAATGATTTGGGCAACCAGTCCGGCAGCAACCGAACTGGAAACTCGCGTTTTAGACTGGCTGGCAGACATGATGGGAATGCCGGAAAAATTTAAATCGACCTCCACCGGTGGAGGCGTTATTCAGGACACTGCATCGACATCGGCATTAACAGCCATAATTGCTGCCCGCGAACGGGCTACAAAATTCGAATCGAATAAAAAAGGAGTTGTACAAAAATTAACGGCTTACATTTCAACGCAAACCCACTCGTCGATTGAAAAGGCCATAAAAATTGCCGGAATAGGAACCGATAATTTGCGGTTGATTGAAGTTGATGAAACATTTGCCATGCGTACCGATTTGCTGGAAGAGCAAATAAAAAGAGACAAACAGTTGGGATTTACGCCCTTTTTTATTTGCGCTGCTATTGGAACAACCTCGTCGAATGCTGTCGACCCGGTACGTAAAATAGGTGAAATTTGCCGGCGCGAAAACTGCTGGTTGCACATCGATGCAGCAATGTCGGGCAGTGCAATGGTATGCCCCGAATTCAGACATTTTCAAGATGGAGTTGAGCTGGCCGACAGCTACTGTTTTAATCCACACAAGTGGATGTTTACCAATTTCGATTGCGATGTTTTTTGGGTGGCTAACCGCGAAGAATTGATAAATACATTTTCAATATTACCCGAATACCTTCGTAATCAGGCGACCGAGTCGGGCGAGGTTTTCGATTACCGCGACTGGCACATTCAATTGGGGCGGCGGTTTCGTTCGCTAAAACTTTGGTTTGTAATTCGTCATTACGGAGTTGAAGGATTGCAACACCACATTCGTAAACATGTCGAAATGGCCAGGAAGTTTACAAAATAGGTAAGCGAATCGAATGATTTTTCACTCTTTGTTGAACCGCCATTTAATTTGGTCTGCTTTGTTCATAATGCCGGTAACGATTTCAACATGAAACTGATGAATGCAATTAATAAAACGGGGAAGATATATTTTACCCACACAAAATTAAATGGGAAAATTGTATTGCGCATGAGTATCGGACAAACACACACCGAAGAGAAACATGTGGAAAATGCCTGGAAACTGATCCGGAAAACAGCAAAGGAATTGGGTTAATGTTTGCATTCTCAACTAAAAATAACTTCTTTGTAAATCGTTTCTATTTTTATAAACAACATTTTTGTTCTTTCTTTGAATCCGTAAAATTTTAAACATATTGGTATGAAAAAATTTCAGGTAATTTTCGTTCTTCTCTTTTTGTTTTTACAGCTTTTAAAACCGATAAACCAGCTTATTCTCTCTTCAATAAAAAAGGAAAAGAGGTGAAGTACTCGAAAATGATTAAAGAGATTGCCGATGCCGATATTGTATTGTTTGGCGAATACCATAATAACCCCATTTCGCACTGGTTAGAGTTAGAGGTAACAAAAGATCTTTTTGAAATAAAAGGAGATAAACTTGTGCTGGGTGCCGAAATGTTCGAAAGCGATAACCAACTCATTCTCGATGAATATTTAGATAGTTTAATTTCGCAAAAAAGTTTTGAGGCCGAAGCGCGTTTATGGCCCAATTACAAAACCGACTATAAACCGTTGATTGAGTTTGCCAATAAAAACCGGTTGAAATTTGTTGCATCGAATGTTCCACGCCGTTACGCGTCGTTGGTAAATAAAAAAGGGTTCGAAGGATTGGAAGAACTTTCTGATGAAGCGAAAAAGTTAATTCCGCCGCTACCAATAAGGTACGATGGCGAGCTGGAATGTTATAAAAGTATGCTAACAATGATGGGGATGGGATCGTATGTAAACGAAAACTTTCCAAAAGCACAAGCTATAAAAGATGCTACAATGGCGTATTTTATTCTGAAAAACTGGTCGGAAGGAAAACTATTGTTGCATTACGAAGGTGCATATCACTCAAATAATTTCGAAAGTATTTACTGGCATCTGAAACAGCAAAATCCGAAACTGAAGATTGTTACGTTAACAACCGTTTCGCAAGCCGACGTTTCTAAATTAAGCGAAGAAAATACAGGCACAGCCGACTATACAATTTGTGTTGTTGAGGATATGACAAGTACACGGTAATTGTTTTATTCCTGTCTTGTGGTCTTGGTTCTAATTTCTTGATTCAAATTTTTAATAATGAAACAATTATCGGTATTAATTCTAGTTACACTGCTATTTAGCAGTTTTGCTTTTGGCCAAAAACAGAGTAAAGAGAGTAAAAAAGAGCAGGCAAAATATTCGGGCAAATACGAGAAATCGACATTAAACGGGTCTGAACTTCCGGTAATGATGCCGTACAACCGGTGGATAAATCCTGCCGGCAAGCAAATTTATTTTGGTAATCACGAGTTAGAAAATCATGCCCTCGATTGTTCTGTTTCTCCCGATGGGAAATGGGTGGCAGTTGAGGGGCGCTATTCAGTAGTTATCGTATCGGTTGCATCAAAAAAAATTGTCCATCAGTTTCCGCTAACAAACTACTTTGCCCAGGGAGGTGTAATGAACACGTTTTCGGGTATTTTATGGCAAAAGTCCGATTCCGGATACGAACTGTTTTGGAGTGCCGCAGGCCGCGGCGGACTCGCATACGTTGTTGACGCAACCTGGGACAGCAGCGAAATAGCAGTGAAAAAAGTTTTTATGTTTGCTGCCGAAAAACCGGCTCCGTCGGCACTTCCCAACGAATTGGCCATCTCAACCGAAAAAGGGAAAACCTACCTGTACATTGTTTTAAACGGAACAAATAAACTGTTAAAAACAAATATTTCGACCGGAGAAAATGTGTGGTCGGTGGAAACCGGAGTTGCACCTTACGGAGTAACCATTGCAAATGGTAAAATATATGTAACCAACTGGGCAGGTAGTGTGCCGTCGACCGACGATGAAAATGTGGCGGGTGTTCCGTGGGGCGCAGCAAAAGTCGACCCCAAAACCGGTGCTACACGCGAAGGAACCGTGTCGGTTTTTAATCCCGAAAATGGCAGTCTTATTTCTGAAATTTTAGTAGGACTTCATCCCAACGATATTGTATCAGACCACAACGGAAACTATGTTTATGTGGCAAATGCCAACAGCGATAATGTTTCGGTTATCGATACAAAAAACGATAAAGTTGTTGAACAAATTGAGGTGCGTGCCGGTGCCGAATTGCATTCGTTTATGGGCAGCTCGCCAAATGGGTTGGCACTCTCGGGCGATGGAACAGTTTTGTATGTTGCCAACGGAATGGACAATGCAGTTGCTGTTGTTGAGCTGGGTAAAAAAGCAGCTGAAAACGGAGTTGGGGAGAAGAGTATTGTAACCGGTTTTATCCCAACCGGAGCATATCCGGGTGCCGTTTGCAATGTAAACGACAAGGTGTTATTTGTTGCAAACATTGAAGCCGAAGGGGCGCGAATTCCGTTTATTGATAATAAAACCGGAGTGATTTCGTATAACACGCACCACATGATGGCCTCGGTGTCTATAATTCCGGTTCCCAATAAAAAACGGTTAAAAAAATATTCGAAACAGGTGGTAAAATCGAATATGCTTTTCAGAACCGATTTGGCCAACGAGTTACCACGTAAAAATATTCAACCGGCACCGGTTCCGGCACGAATTGGCGAACCCTCGGTTTTTAAACATGTGGTATATATTATAAAAGAGAACAGAACGTACGATCAGGTTTTGGGCGATATGGAAAATGGCGACGGCGATGCATCGCTGTGTGTTTTTGGCCAAGAGGTTACGCCCAATATGCATAAATTAAGTGACGATTTTTTGTTGCTCGATAATTTCTATGCTTCGGGGAAATGTTCTGCCGAAGGACATCAGTGGACCGACATGGCCATGGTTCCCGATTATATTGAGAAGAATGTGCGGGCGTGGTTCCGCAGCTATCCGCATGTGCAAACCGATGCACTTGCTTATACAACAACCGGTTTTATCTGGGACAATGCAAAGCGCCACGGGAAAAGTGTACGTATTTATGGCGAAGCGTGTATCCCGGTTTTCGATAATAGTTACACCTGGACATCGATTTACGAAGACTTTAAAAACGGCAAGAAGTTTCAGTTTAAAAATAAAACAACCATTGCCCCGGTTAGAGAGATTCTGAGTGAGAATTATCCTGGTTACGACAGCCATAAAATTACCGATGTTTTACGGGCAAAAACATTTATCGACGAATTAAAGGAGTACGAAAACCGCGAAGGCGATCAGTGGCCTGAGTTAATAATTATTGCACTTCCTAACGACCATACTTCGGGCACTCGCCCCGGATTCCCTACTCCACGGGCGGCGGTTGCCGATAACGATGTGGCGCTTGGCCAAATTGTGGAGGCCATTTCGAAAAGCCGTTTCTGGAAAAACACTGCCGTGTTTATTACCGAAGACGATTCGCAGGCAGGATGGGATCATGTTTCGGCTTATCGTACTGTGGGCACAATTATTAGTCCGTATTCGAAATTGAAAAAAACAGTTCACACCAATTATAATCAGGTGTCAATGTTTCGAACTATTGAGCAGATTTTGGGAATTCCACCGCTTAATATTTTAGATGCTACTGCCATGCCAATGTTCGACTGCTTTACCAACAATGCTGATAACTCTGCATTCGAGGGCGTTCCAAACCGCATTCCGTTAAACGAAATGAATAAAAATCTATCGAGTTTAAAAGGCGATGCTTTGTATTTTGCAAAACGTAGTTCCGAGCCACAATTCGAAAGAGTTGATGCCGGCGACGATGAGCTTTTTAATAGAATTATCTGGTTTGCTACAAAAGGAGACTTGCCTTATCCCGAGAAATTCAGCGGCAAAGACGACGATGACGACGACGATTAATTCGAATTGATTACTTTTTGTAAAAATTCATTTCGTCTAAAAATTCCCACGTTTTTTGCGGAAGGAAATAGCGAACATCTTTTCCCTCTCGAATTGCATTTCTGATAAACGATGAGGAAATCTCCATTAAAGGAACACCTTCGGCAATGGTAATATTTTTAGTGATTCTTGCTTTCGAACGGTCGAATCCGGGACGCGGATAAACAATTATTCCGTAGTTCTCAATAATGGTTTCGTAATTTTTCCATTTATGAAAGTTCTCCAGATTATCGGAACCCATTAAAATACTGAAATGATAATTTGGAAACTTTTCGTTTAAATAAGCCAAAGTATTAATGGTGTAACTTGGCTTTGGCAAGTCGAATTCTATATTCGATGTTCGTAACCGGTTGTCGTATTCAATGGCACGGTCGATTAACGCGATACGGTGATAATCGGGCAGTAAATTTGTTTTGTTTTTATGCGGGTTTTGCGGCGAAACCACAAACCAAAGTTGGTCGATGTTGGTATATTCAACTAAATAGTTGGCAATGGCCAAATGCCCGATATGAACCGGGTTAAACGAACCAAAATAGAGTCCTATTTTTTTCTCGACTTGAGGTTTTTGTGTAAGTAAGTCGGTTACTAAATTGCTCATTTTGTAAATGTTCTAAATTTTAATTGTCGGAATAATTATTCAAACTATTTTTCCAGAAACTCTTTGATGATTTTTTCAGCTTCGGCAATTGCTTTTTCCAGTTTATTGTTTACAAGAATAACATCGAACCGGTTGGCAAAACTTAATTCGTGCTCGGCTTTTGCAATACGCATTTCAACAACTTCATCGGTTTCGGTAGAACGACCTTTTAGCCGTTTTCTCAACTCTTCAACCGATGGCGGTTGTACGAAAATTGCGAGTGCCTCGTTTCCAAAATAGTTTTTAATGTTTAGCCCGCCAACCACGTCAACATCGAAAATTACATTTTTACCGGTTTTGCGAATACGTTCAACATCGCTTTTTAGCGTTCCGTATTTTATCCCTTTATAAACTTCTTCCCACTCTAAAAACTCATTGTTCTCTATCTTCTTCTGAAATTCATCTTCCGATAAAAAGTGGTAGTCTTTTGCGTTTGTTTCGTTGTGACGCGGTTTACGACTTGTTGCCGAGATAGAAAATTCCAACCCCGGAATTTGTTGTAAAAGGTGTTTTACAAGTGTAGTTTTCCCAGCCCCCGATGGCGCCGAAAATATAATTAGCTTGCCTTTTTGTTTGTTCTGAATCATTTAAAACAAATTCTTATATTGAATGTGAATTTTATTGAATAATTC
>JALUZN010000531.1 GCA_027011835.1 Draconibacterium sp.
CAATTTTATTGTTTTTAATTATGACAGGCATTTATGCTTCCGCATTTTCTCAAAACTCAACCGAAAAGTTTAAGTCGCACGGAAAACCGCTTGCTTTAATCTTCTCCAACTTTCACACTACATTTAAAGACGACAAAGCTTATTCGCAATTTCAAATTCGCCGTGCTTATTTAGGTTACGAGTACAATTTCACAAAAAACTGGTACGGCAAACTGGTGCTCGATGTTGGAAACCCGGGAGTGGGGAAATTTCAGGCTGCCGCATTCTTGAAAAATGCTTATTTCAAATATAAAAAAGATAAATTCTCGGCATCGTTCGGAATGATTTCGACCACCCAATTTAAAGTTTCAGAAAAAATATGGGGTTACCGCTATATCTTAAAATCGTATCAAGATGCTTATGGCTTTAATGCCAGTGCCGATCTGGGGGCAAATATCGATTATAAATTTGCCAAATTTATAAGTGCCGATTTTACCATTACAAATGGCGAAGGTTATAAACGAATTGAAAGAGATTCGGTTTTACGTTATGCCATAGGAACCACCATTACACCCATTAAAAATGTTACGGCACGTGTTTACGCCGATGTAATGGGAAGAGGAACAAAACAGGAATCGTTAGCAGCATTTTTAGCCTTTAACAACAATAAACTAATGGTGGCTGCCGAATACAATTATCAGAAAAACTGGAGAATGAACGGGGGAAAAGATATTTATGGAGTATCGTTGTTTTCAACGTTTAAGCCAGCCGATAAAATTAAAATATTTGCCCGTTACGACCTGTTGAAATCATCGACATTAGAGGGCGAAACAAAACCATGGGGTATTATTGCAAACGGGCAATATATAATTGCAGGAATTGAGTATTCACCAATAAAGGGAGTAAAATTAGCTCCAAACTTTAGAAACTGGTCGCCCGACGATGAAACCAAAACAAACAGGGTTGAGCTGTTTTTAAATTGTCAGGTAAAATTTTAAACATATAATTAAAGCCTAAAAGAAAACAATTAAACAATGAAAAATTTAGTAACAATTATCCTTTTACTGTTTGTTATTAGTGCCTGCAACAGCACTTCAAACAAAAAAGGAGACAAGAAATCTGCCAAAGCAAAGAAAGTTGCATTAACTGCTGCCGGCGCAACATTCCCAATGCCTTATTACAACATGGTCTTTAAAAGCTACACCAAAAAAACCGGTACACTTTTAACTTACGGCGGAATTGGCTCGGGAGGAGGCATACGAAGTTTAACCGACAAAATTGTAGATTTTGGAGCAACCGATGCCTATTTAAGCGACGATAAACTGGCAAAAATGCCCGCAAAAGTTGTACATATTCCAACAGTTTTAGGCGCAGTGGTAATTGCATACAATCTTCCCGGAGCAGATGGGTTAAAGCTTTCTGACTTACTCCTCGAGAAAATTTTTATGGGCGAAATTACCAAATGGAACGACCCCCTTATTCAGAAAAATAACGAGGGAATTACTTTACCCGATCTGAAAATTACTTTTGTACACCGCTCCGACGGCAGTGGCACAACCTTCATCTTTAGCGATTTTATGAGCAAAATAAGCACAAAATGGGCAGAGAAAGTAGGCAGAGGAAAATCGTTACAATGGCCTGTAGGAATGGGTGCAAAAGGAAATCCCGGAGTTGCCGGAACCATTAAGCAAACAAAAGGAGCAGTGGGTTACATAGGCTCTGAATATGCATTTGCACAAAAAATTCAAACGGCAAAAGTTCAAAACAGTTCAGGAAATTATATAGAACCATCAATAGAGTCGGTAAGTGCCGCAGCTAAAGGTGAGATACCCAACGACACACGGATTATGCTTACCAACTCAGCCGACCCGGCTGCCTATCCAATTAGTGGTTTTACCTGGATAATTCTATACAAAGAACAAGCTTACGATGGCCGCTCGAAAGAGCAGGCACTGGTAACCGTTACTTTTCTCGACTGGCTGGAAAGCAGCGAAGCTCAAAGTCAGGCCGAGAAAGTTCACTACGCCCCGCTTCCAAAAGCAGCTGCCGAAAAAGCAAAAGCAATTTTGCGAACGGTTACTTTTAATGGCAAAACTTTATTGAAATAAAAGCTTCCCCATTCTCCTCAGGAGGAGGTATTTCCTCCTTTTGAGGAACTAGCGGGCTTCGCAATATAACACTCTACTCGGCATAAGAATGAACACCGACAAAATTACAAAAGCAGTACTCCAATTTTCATCTTTAATTATTCTGCTTGTTGCCGGAGGAATGATTTTTTCGCTGGTAGAAGGAGCTGTTCCCGCTTTCAAAGAGTTCGGTTTTAAATTTATCTTCTCGAACAACTGGAATCCTACAGAAGGGAAAGAGAATTTTGGCGCACTGCCTTTTATTGCCGGAACATTAATTACGTCGGTTACTGCGCTGTTAATTAGTTTGCCACTTTCTTTTTCTGCATCGTTGTTTTTAAGCGAATATTATCGCAGAACAAGAATGGCAAAGGTACTTGGAATGATGGTTGATTTGCTCGCCGGAATTCCATCGATTGTTTACGGCCTGTGGGGGTTTTACGTTTTACGGCCTGTTTTAATCGATTTAGGATTGCCCAATCAGGGATTTGGAATTTTTACAGCAAGCATAATTCTGGCAATTATGATTATTCCCTATGCCACTTCGCTTAGTAACGAAATTATTTCGATGGTACCCAACGAGCTAAAAGAGGGAGCATACTCGCTAGGAGCAACAAAACTTGAAGTAATTACCCACGTAATTGTTCCATCAGCACGCTCGGGAATTGTTGCCGGATACATACTTTCGTTTGGCCGCGCACATGGCGAAACAATGGCAGTAACCATGTTAATTGGTAACGCCAACATAATTCCAAACGGCCTGTTTAGTACCGGAAATACAATGGCAAGTGTTATTGCCAACCAATTTGGCGAAGCCGAAGGACTTAAACTAAGTTCGTTAATTGCCATCGGACTATTGCTTTTTCTGATAACAGGAATTATTAACACCATCGGGAAATTCATTATAAAAAAAATGGCTTAACAAATGGAGGCTGCAACAAATACAATGCAAACAGGCAAACTTAAAATACGGACATTAAAGAACAACATTTTTAAAAGTACCGTAATTGTATTCTCGGTGGTTACTATTTTGCCCATTTTACTTATAATTTATGAACTTGTTTCAAAAGGAATAAAACAGATAAGCTTCGATTTTATTCTAAAAACTCCACCCGACACTTTTGAGGCAATGACAGCACTTTCAAACGGAGAACTTATTCCGGGAGGAATTGCAAACGGCATTGCAGGAACACTTTTTATGGTTATTATGGCATCGGTAATTGCCATTCCTGTGGGTGTTATTACCGGCATTTTTTTATATGAAAACCAAGGAAAACCATTGGCCAATTTAACCCGTAATGTTTCGGATATTTTACAGGGAGTTCCTTCAATTGTATTGGGTTTAATTGCATACATCTGGATTGTAAAACCTGTTACACACGGCTTCTCGGCATTGGCAGGAAGTGTTTCGCTATCGATTATGATGTTGCCAATGATTGTACGTTCAACCGAAGAAACATTAAAAATGATTCCTCAAACCATTAAAGAGGCGGCACTTGCGTTGGGAGTCCCTTACTACAAAGTTATTTTACGCGTTCTCGTACCTACCGGTTTTAGCGGACTACTAACCGGAATACTATTGAGCATTTCGCGCATTCTTGGCGAAACAGCCCCATTAATGCTTACCGCTCTCGGAAGCTCTGCCATTAACTTTAACATTGCAAAACCAACAAGCGCCGTTCCTCTTTTAATTTGGGAATTTTATAACGATCCAAATATGGTTGACTTGATTTGGAGCTCATCGCTACTTTTAATGGCAATGGTTCTTTCACTCAATATTATATCGAAACGAATTGTTGCCCGCACAAAATAGATGTTTAAAATGAATAATAATTCACTAATAATAAAAGACCCGGTTTTGTCGATACGCAACTTGTTCGTGTCGTACGACAAAGGGAAATATGCCGTCAACAATGTTTCGGCCGATATAAAACGCAAAAGTGTAACGGCAATAATGGGACCGTCGGGTTGTGGGAAAAGCACGCTTTTGCGCGCCATAAACCGTATGCACGAATTATACGAAAATATTGAAACAAAGGGCGAAATAGTTTTAAACGGAAGAGCAATTGCCCAAATGCCGACCATTGAACTACGCCGTATGGCCGGGATGGTTTTTCAGCGTCCCAACCCCTTTCCAACAATGAGCATTTACGACAATGTTATTGCCGGATACAAACTTAACGGAATTAAAATGAAACGTGCCCAACGCGACGAGATTGTCGAACGCTCGCTAACCGACGTTGCCCTTTGGAATGAGGTAAAAGATTCGTTATATAAAAAAGGGTCGTTCCTCTCGGGAGGGCAGCAACAGCGGCTTTGTATTGCACGTGCACTGGCTTTCGACCCCGAAGTTATTTTGCTCGACGAACCAACGTCGGCACTCGACCCCGTGGCAACCTCAAAAATTGAAGAGTTACTGGTGAAACTGAAAGAGAACTATTCCATTGTAATGGTAACCCACAACATGTCGCAGGCTGCACGAATTTCGGACTATTCGATGTTTATGTACTTGGGTGAATTAGTGGAATACGGCAAAACAAAAGATATGTTTACAAAACCAAAAGACCGCCGCACCGAAGAGTATTTAACCGGAAAATTTGGTTGATTTTAATATATTCACTTAATTTAAATAAAAATGACTTCGAAAAAAGACGACGCAATAAAC
>JALUZN010000532.1 GCA_027011835.1 Draconibacterium sp.
TTTTAGAGGCGTTGGTAATTAAATCGACGGAAAAGCAAAAGGTTTATAAGAATACAAAAAAAACATTTACAATACTGAAAAAAGTATTGAAACAGTTGGAAACAGACTATCTGAAAGTTGTTAAAGGTAAAGTCCCAATGCAGGTTCTACCTGTTTATAAAGAACGCGGGCCATTCGACGTGGAGTTTAAAATAGGTGGCGATGTACTAATTTTTAGTATGCACTCAAATGTGTTCGAATTCGAAGATACTCATCCGGTGTGGAAAACAAAATATGTAGATGAAGACCCGATGCGTTCGTATTGTGGTACAATAAATATTTATAACTTTTTAGCCGATTCGTTTAAATACAACCGAATTAACGATGTGGGATATTTGGTAGCACGCATCTTTGTAAATAAAGACAATCATTTTTTTGTTGAAGGGAAAAATCAGACCGAAGAGACTGTAAAAGATTTTGCTATCGATACAATATCGCCGGGAGTTGTTCGGCAAATTGTTGAAACAGCTATTCAGTTTAGTATTGAATTTGACCTACTTGTTCCTGCTTACGAACAGATAAAAGTAGCCACAGTTGACCAAATGATGCAAAAAATTAATCACTCGAAGATAGCAACCGGTAAACGCTTGGGGTTCACTTTTTCTGCGGACGATGTTTAGAAATAGTGAGTTGTACTTTTTTGCAGATAACGGCAATTTCCTAAAATAATCTCTATTTTCTTTGCCATAAGTGGAATTTTGATTACAGGTAACTGAATTTGCAAAAGGTGAAGATGATTGGGTAGTTTTGCCCAATAATGATGTCTTGTATTCGATTCAATAAATAGTTACTCAGGTACTATAAATACAGAGCTTCCGCCACCCGGTGTGAGTTTAAGATTCAGTTCCATATCAGTAGTAACCTTGAATTATTACGAATTTGATAAGTCTATTTATTTATCGGCATATTTTAAAAAGTTTTGAATGTCGATTCCCTCTTTTGCTTTTGTAGTATCCGAATCTTCCTCGAATTGAGATTGATGCCAATCGGCATCAATCAACAAATATTTAGTATTATTCTTTGCGGCAAAATAAACGAAACAGAAACCCGAGAAGCTATGTGGTTTAACTATTTCTGCATAGGCAAAAAGAAAAGCGAGGATTTCACAAAAAGTGAAGCCCTCGCTTTAATAAGAATGTTGCTGTACAACTATTTTGTAGTCTTTTTCAGTCTTCAAACGTCGGTTTTCTAACTTCCGACTTCCAGCTTTATTTCGCGTAGCTAACTGCTCTGGTTTCGCGAATAACAGTAATTTTAATCTGTCCCGGATAGGTCATCTCATCCTGAATACGTTTCGAGATATCGTACGAAAGTTGTTCGGTTTCCTGATCGCTCATTTTATCCGAACCAACAATTACGCGTAATTCTCTACCCGCCTGAATGGCATACGTTTTCATTACACCCGGATACGAAAGAGCCAAATCTTCGAGGTCTTTTAAGCGTTTAATGTACGACTCTACAATCTCGCGGCGTGCTCCCGGGCGTGCTCCCGAAATAGCATCGCAAACCTGCACGATAGGTGCCAACAGTGTTTGCATTTCCACTTCGTCGTGGTGCGAACCGATTGCATTTGCAATATCGGGTTTCTCTTTGTACCGTTCGGCGAGTTTCATTCCAAGAATTGCGTGTGGCAATTCCGGCTCGTCGTCGGGCACTTTACCAATATCGTGTAACAGTCCGGCACGTTTTGCTTTTTTCGGATTCAGCCCCAATTCCGATGCCATAATAGCACATAAATTTGCTGTTTCGCGCGAGTGCTGCAATAAGTTTTGTCCATACGACGAACGGTATTTCATTTTACCGATTAAACGTATTAACTCGGGGTGCAACCCGTGAATTCCAAGGTCGATGGTTGTACGTTTTCCGGTCTCAATAATCTCCTCTTCAATCTGTTTTTTCACTTTTCCAACTACCTCTTCAATTCTGGCCGGATGAATTCTTCCGTCGGTTACCAGTTGGTGTAAAGCGAGGCGTGCAATTTCGCGGCGAACAGGGTCGAACGCAGAAAGAACAATAGCTTCCGGCGTATCGTCGACAACAATCTCAACTCCGGTAGCAGCTTCAAGAGCCCGAATATTTCGTCCCTCGCGGCCAATAATACGCCCTTTAATCTCGTCGCTTTCAATATGAAAAATGGTAACGGCATTTTCGATGGCTGTTTCGGTTGCAACACGCTGAATTGATTTGACCACCACTTTTTTCGCCTCTTTATTTGCGGTCTGTTTGGCCTCTTCCATAATTTCGTTAATGTACGAAATGGCTTCGGTTTTGGCCTCTTCCTGTAACGACTGTACCAATTGGGCTTTTGCATCGTCGGCAGAAAGGCCGGAAATTTGTTCAAGTTTTTCGAGGTGTTGTTTATAAACTTTATCGAGTTCTTCGGTTTTATGCTCGACACGCTGCAGCTGCATATTTAAATTTTCGCGAATGGCTTCAACCTCTCTCCGCGTTGTTTCAAACTCTTTCGATTTACGATTAACTTCATCGCGGCGCTGATTCAGGTGACTCTCGCGCTGTTTCTGCTTGTTCTCCAAATTCGACAACTCAGCATTTCGCTCGTTAATGTACTTTTCGTGTTCCGATTTCAACTGCAAGAATTTCTCTTTTGCCTGCAAAATCTTATCTTTTTTTATCACTTCTGCCTCGGCAACTCCCTCGGCAATTATTCGTTTTTTCTTCGACTTTAATGCTTTGTCCCAAATAAAGTAGGCCAAAGCGCCACCAAAAACGAAACCGGCAGCAACTCCTATTATTAAATCCATATTCAATGTCTCTTATTAATTAATTATACAATAAAACCCGTAACAGAACTCTTCCTTAAAAAGGAGGAAAAATTCTAATACGGGCTTCGATAAATATTCTTTCTGACTCTATTTTCCTGTTTTTTCTTTCAAAAAATCGGAAATATTATCGTTTATATCTTTTAACTCATCGATGAAGTTTGAACTGTTATTTTGGTTTTTCAGCTCAATATTGCTTAATGCAATTTGAAATGCCGACATTGCCAAAATATTTTGAGACTCTTGATTACTAAACGATTGTCTGTATTTTTTTATCGTTTCGTTAACCAATTTTGCAGCTTGTCTATATCTCTCTTCATCGATACGATTAATAGTTAGCGGAAAAACCCGCCCATCAATCTTAATATTTATTCTTAATTTATTTTTATCCACCTGCCATTACTTATTTAGTAATGCGATACATTTATCAATTTCCCGTACCAATTTATTTATTTTCTGTTTAGCCACCCTGTTTTCATCAACGCCTGATAAAAGCACGGTTGCTATTTTCATTTGCTCATTTTTCCGACTCATTTCCGATTTTTCCTCCTCCAGTTTTTCAATCTCTAATTTCAGACTTAACACTTTATCGTTCAGCTGCTTTATCTCCTCTTCGAGCTGGTTAAACTGCTGAAACAGTTGTTGCGTATTCGCCTTTAAATTGTTGAGAAGTAAAATATCTTCTTCAGTCATCTTAGCTGCATTTCGTCGACAAAGTTAATATTTTTACCCTATTGTAAAAGGATTTAGAAACCGAAATGAAATGAAATATTGCTAACATCGTTCTGTTAAGATTAGTGGAAAAGATTAAATTTGCACACTCTTCATTTTGTTTACAAGTTTATTTATGACTAAAATATTTACTGTTTTACTGTTTTTTTATGCCGTTGCCTCTTTCGGACAAGAAGATTATTATTCGGCCCCGGTAAAGATTCCAATTTTATTAAGCGGAAATTTTGGCGAATTAAGAAGCAACCACTTTCATTCTGGCATCGATATAAAAACAGAAGGTGTTACCGGAATCTCTGTTTATGCAGCTGCCGACGGTTTTGTTTCGCGCATTTCAGTTTCGCCAACGGGTTACGGAAATGCACTTTATATTGACCACCCAAACGGAACAACGACCGTTTACGGCCATCTGCAAAATTTCAGAAAAGATATTGCCGCGTTTGTAAAAGAGAGCCAGTACAAACAGAAATCGTTTCGGGTTAATTTAATGCTTTCGCCTGAAAAGTTCGAGGTGAAAAAAGGAGAAATGATTGCAAAAAGCGGAAACACAGGAAGTTCTGGCGGACCACATTTACATTTTGAAATCCGGAATACCAAAACCGAGCATCCTTTAAATCCGTTAAAATATAATTTCAACATAAAAGATACTAAACCGCCACGAGTTCTTTCGTTGTTAATTGCACCACTTACCGATACGTCGCACGTGAATTACGAAACCCGAAAACGTCGCTACCCGATTATTTTTTACGATGGGAAGTACCACATAAAAAACAACCCTTCTATTCCGGTTTACGGAGCGATTGGATTTGCCATCGAATCAGTCGATTATTTAAACGACTCGTGGAGCAAATGTGGAATTTACTCGTACCAACTTACCATCGACAACGAGCTCTATTTCTCAAATAGTATGGATGAGTTTTCGTTTAACGAAACCCGCTACATTAATAGTTTAATCGATTACGAAACGTATATAAAACTGCATCGTCGTTTTCAGAAAACCTGGGTAGAGCCCGGAAACAAACTTAGTACGTACAATTTTGTGAAGGGCAATGGTGTGTTTAATGCATCGGGGGCAGGCATTCACAAAATCAGGATTCAACTAAAAGACACCTACGGAAATAGTTCTGTTCTTGAATTTAATGTTGCCGTAAAACCCAAAAGCATCGCCGGGAAAGCACAAGAAGGGAAAAAGCATTTTTATTTCGATAAAGAAAATAGCTATAAAACGGATGATTTTCAGATTTCAATACCCGAAGGAGCACTCTATTCCGATATAAATTTTCAGTTAAAAACAGCACCCGAAATTCAGGGAAATTTTTCGAAAACATATACAATTCATAAAAATACGGTTGCCTTGCACACGCCTGCAACAATTCGGGTTAAAACAAAAAATCTACCTGCAA
Source organism: Draconibacterium sp. (assembly GCA_027011835.1). Classification (GTDB taxonomy): domain Bacteria; phylum Bacteroidota; class Bacteroidia; order Bacteroidales; family Prolixibacteraceae; genus Draconibacterium. Next base: position 4,952 of record JALUZN010000532.1, read on the forward strand.
ATCTTGAATCGAAAGCACTTTTTGTTGTTATCGACGAAAAAACCGGAAAATATTGGGCAGCAAACGGAAGTTTCGAAAACGGTTGGGGCTCGGCAAAAATTAAGCAGTTTGGCGAATATACCGTAAAGGTCGATACCGTTCCGCCAACAATAAAGCCACTGAGCATAAAAAACAGAAATACATTAACCGAAGCCACTCAGATTAGGTTTAAAATTTCGGATGATTTGGCCGGCATAAAAAAAGTTGAAGGCTATTTAGACGGCAAATGGGCACTGTTTGAATACGATGCAAAACGACATTTAATTACGCATAAATTCGACAAAACCCGTTTTTCATTTGGGAAAAAACATACGCTAAAACTAACCGTTACCGACTACCGCAACAACAAAAAAACATATGAGGCAACATTCCGGAAATAAAATAAAAGCTGTTGGTGTAATGTCGGGCACATCGTTAGACGGGCTCGATATTGCTGCGGTTGATTTTGCGTTTGCAAACAACAAATGGAGTTTTACTATTGTTGACGCAACTACCATTTCGTATTCAGAAGAGTGGATAGAAAAACTTAAAAATGCCCACACACTCCCGGGAGAAAAACTAATGGAGTTAAATGCTGAATATGGCCGCTATACAGGAGTTGAAATAAATAGTTTTATTGAACGGCTTAGTTATAAACCCGATTTAATTGCATCGCACGGGCACACAGTTTTTCATCAGCCCGAAAAAGGGTTTACATTGCAAATTGGCAGCGGAGCCGAAATTGCTGCCATTACCAAAACCACAACTGTTGCCGATTTTAGAACAACTGACATTGCACTTGGCGGACAAGGTGCACCGCTTGTTCCGGTGGGCGACAAACTTCTTTTTCCCGAATTTAAATATTGCCTGAATATTGGAGGATTTGCCAATATATCGTTCGACAAGAACGGTCGGCGACTGGCATTCGATATTGGTCCGGCAAATTTCGCACTTAACTATTTTGCTGAAATACAGGGATTTCAGTACGACGAAAACGGAGAACTTGGGCGAAAAGGAGTAATCAACAAACAGCTATTACATAAACTGAACAACCTTGAATATTACACCCGTGAAGCTCCAAAATCGCTTGGCAGAGAGTGGATGGAACGTGTTTTCTTCCCGGCAATTAACAGTTTCCCGATTTCCGTTTCAGAGAAAATGCGAACGCTGTACGAACACATTGCAATGCAAATTGCAAAAGCCACAACAAGTCAGGGTAAACTTTTAATTACCGGAGGCGGAGCATTGAACACTTTTCTTATTGAACGCATTAAACATCACGCAGTAGCGGAGATTGTAATTCCCGACGATACAATTATAAATTATAAGGAAGCTCTGATTTTTGCATTTCTAGGAGTACTTCGCCAGCAAAACAAAATAAATTGTCTGGCGTCGGTTACCGGCGCATCGAAAGACAGTTCAGGTGGAGTTGTTTTCGAATATCTTACCTCTTTTTAACCTCATTTGGCAGCAACCGATAAATGGTAAAATTATCGTAATCGGCTATTTGTTTTTGGGTGTGCCTAATCCCAACGGCTCCGCCCAAACAGGGCTCTCCCGTCCCCTTGCATGGCAGTTGATGCTGCCAGCTTGTTTCCGATAAGCAGGGCTGTCCATTGTCCTGTACCTGATGAATAAGCACTCCGTCGAAAAATACAAGTTGCCGTTTTTGTAATGATACAATACTTATTCGATGCCACGTAGTATCGTTCATTTTAATGGGGTCGGTTGTCGACGATATCAAATGAAATCCGGGAGCTTTACGAATATTTGATTCTCCACTGCCAAAACGGTGAAACGAAATATGATACGCTTTAAGATTTCCATTTATGTACTCCTCGTATTTTCCCGTTCTTTTTTCATCAAACAGCGATTTCCCATCAAGAGTTTGTGCATTCCAAAAAATCATTGACAACCCGAAATTTGTAAGCGATTTATAATCGAACTCCAAAATATAAGGCGACTGAACATCTATCTTCCACCAAATATTTCCTTTCGGATTCTCAGTCGCTGCACTTTGAGACTCAAAACGCAGTTTTCCTGCAATAATTTCCGCGTTAACTTTTCCCTCTGATTGCCAGTTAGAGAGAGTTCCCGAAAAAGTTTCACGAAAAAGCAGTTTGCCCCTTTTATAGTTTTTTAGCTGCGAAAATATCAGGCGTTCGTTGGCAGTTAGTTTTTGCGCAAAAAGTTTGTTTCCACTCAGAAGTAAAACAATTAGTAGCACATTAAAACAGATTAAGTATTTACTTTTTTTCATAAGAATTGAACAACTGTCGTTAACAACACTTCGTTAAATTTTTGTTTCTCGTAAAGCCGCAAAGTCGCAAAGGGCTGATATTTAGTAAATTGCAACAAGCCTCTTATGTGTTGCAATTCTCTGTTTATGATGTTTTTATGAAAATCCACCAAACTATCGTTTAATAAACTCGTTGAAAAACAATTTCTTTAATGCCGGCCACCGTTTTGTTTTTCTCATCGACAAAAATACGAACCGTAAGTTTTCCGTCGCGGACTTTTACTACTTTCTCTGCAGTCCATTTATACTCGCCTGATTTTAACGAATATGTTGCTGCAACAACGTTTTCGAATTGAACTTTCTGCCACGATTTCAGTTCTGAATCGCCAACTTCGGCACGAATACGGTAAACGCCGTTTTTAACATTTATCTCGAAATCAAAATAATTTTTAGGATTTGTACATTCGGCCGGTTCATTTATAAAAAGCATTTTTCGCACTCGTGCATTTCCTTCATCACCGTTGGCAACCCATTCCACCCTTCCGGCACAATTCCAATCGCCCAATATCCACCCTTTTCCCGAATAATCTTCAAAACCGATACAATTTTTTTTGTTTCCGTTTATCGAACGCTTTCTGCCAAAACTTATTTTTCCTTTGGTGTAAATCCGCTTGAAATCCAACGTATTTTTAAAATACAACCCAAACAGTTGCGGAAAACAGTTTACGACGTTAAAACAGGGCGAAGAGAATGCAGGAACGGTATCGGATTTCATAACCGAGAAATGCAGATGCCCCCAGGTTTTATCGCCCCAGGCAGTTCCAATGGGTTCGCCTCGAACCAATTTGTCGCCTTTTTTCACTTCAAGGCTTTTACCATAAATGTAGTTATACATATAATAAATATTGGGCTGCGAATCGCTTTTTAAAAGCACACGCACTGCCGGACTCATTTTATCTTTTTCACTCTCCTCAACCCAAACCACCGAACTGTTCTCGAGTGCCACAATCCAATGTTTTGGCAATCCTCTAACACTGTGCAAATCGAAATCCATTCCATCGTTCGATATTGCATTCCCCTCCTCATCGTGCAAATATGCAAACAGCGTACTGTTCTCCTCAACACTCCATAAAAAACCATCGTTAAAACTTATCGGGAAATAAAACCGGTTTGGGTCTAATAGTGGTTTTAACGCTTCGGAAAGACAAACGAGGACATCTTTTTTTAACAGCCCGTGAACATTGCTGTCGACGGTTAATGCTTTAACATTTTTATTATCGGCAACAAAAATTCGTATCCCACCAACTATTTTGGGTAATGTGTGCCGGCTCACTTTTAGCCAAACCGTATCGGCACCAATTTTAAACAGATTGTAGCAAGTTTTCTGACGAAGCAATTGAACAGTACAATTTTGGAAAGTGACTGTTTCGCCAACATTTAAACTGAAATACGAACCGTTTCCCCAGCTAAAATCGGGTTCGGTTTGTGCGCTTGTATTGTTATGAAAATAAATACCAATTAATACAACCGATATGAAAACTATGTATTTCAATACGTTACATTAAAAGTTGTGTCGTTTAACGAAAATGCAATTTCATTTTCTTTTTTATCGATAATTTTCTGAAAATGTTGCTTTATTTTTAGCTCCTGTTTGGTTGGATTTGTTAAAAGAGTTTGTTCTAAAGTATCGTTTACCGTATTATAAAAACGTCCATCGTGGTACAATTTATATTCACCGTTCATTACCCAGCGGTTATTTTTAAATTTGCCCCATCGCGGCGAATAATGAATAAAAACCTCATTCTGAGTTTCTGTGGTTTTTCCGGTTAACAATGGCAAAAAACTTTTCCCGTCGGTTGTATATTCTGTTGAATCAATTCCGGCAGCATCGCACAACGCAGGCAAAAAATCGTCAAGCGAAACAAGTGCATTAATAACGGTATCTTTTTTAATTTTTTCGGGCCACGACACAAACATTGGCACGTGGTTCCCGGTATTTATCGATAATCCCTTTCCTCCGGTTACAACCCCATAATTTGTTTCCGTTACAATATTTTGATTTGTACCGTTGTCGGCAATAAAAATAAACAACGTATTTTCCCAAACACCTTTCTCTTTTAACTTCGACTCGATTTGCCCCACAATTTTGTCGGTAAATGCTACCATATCGGCAAAATAAGTGGTGTCGTTTATTTCCTGACGCCAGGGCTCGTTCCACTTCGGAGAATCGGGAGTTGGCACAAACGGATCGTGAACCAACACCATTGGATAGTAAACAAAAAAAGGATTCCCCGCTTTCCGGTCGATAAAATTGCAAACATAATCGGCAAAAATCTGTGGCCCGTAACTGTTTTCATTTCGTGGTAAATCTTTCCCATTCTGTGTAATTAACGGGTCGCCATATCGTTCGCCATCTTTTCGCCAATGATTCAACTGCCACAAGCAATATTCGTCGAATCCAAAATGATGAGGACGATCTACATCCTGATTGTTAGGATTTCCTCTGTTTAATCCGTTTAACTGCCACTTTCCGGCAATACAAGTTTTGTATCCTGCGCGGTGCAACAAGTTTGCAAAAGTTTGCTGATTTGGATTCAGATATCCAAAATCTTCATAATTTCGAAAGTTATATTTTCCGGTCATTATTTTTACCCGCGACGGTGTACACAAAGGCTGCGAATAACAGTGTTTAAACTGTGCCCCCTCTTTTCCCAGTTGGTCGATATTAGGAGTTCGATATTGGGTGCTCCCGTTAGCACCAATACATTCGTATCCCATATCGTCGGCCATAATTAAAACAATATTAGGCTGTTTCATCTCATCTCTCGAACAAGAAAAGAGAATGGCAACCAAAAAAAATAAGAGGATATTCTTTTTAAACATTTTGTTACCTGTGAAATACTTCGGAAATATATTTTAATCCATCGGGCAGTCCGGTGCGCCAATACACCCAGCTATGTATTCCATCTCTCACTCTGTATTCGTGTTTAATACCCAAATCTTTCATTTTAAAATGAAGTTCAGAGTTTCCTCTTCCTAAAAAGTCGTCGTCGCCACAATCGAGATAATATCTGACCGATTTCAATTTATCGATATCGACACTTTCTAAAAGATGAAGTGGATTGTTTGCCTTCCAATAATCATTCACTTTTCCTTCGGGTTTTTTATCGTAAAATATTTTCCCGAAATAATGGTCGAATCCGGTGCTGTTCAAAACTTGCTCGTCGGTAACAATGCCTGCACTAAGTGCCACCACAGTTGAAAACATATCGGTATGATGCATTCCAATATTTAATGCGCCAAAACCACCCATCGACAAACCCGCAATTGCCCGGTATTCTTTTTTTGCACGCACGCGATATTCCTTCTCAATAAACGGAATAAATTCTTCAATAAACATATCTTCCCACGGGTCGGAACCATCGTAGCTATTGCAGTACCAGGTAACTTTTCCGTTGGGCATAACAATTATACACTGCGCAATATCGCCACTTGCAATTCCCTTATCGGCTATCCGGTCAACCTCGCCAAACTGTACCCAGCCGGTTTCGTCGTCGGAATAACCGTGTAACAAATATACAACCGGATAGCTTCTTTGCGATGAATCGTAACCGGGAGGCAAATAAATTGAATATTTAACCGGATTTTCAACCAGTTTGCTTGTAAACTCGAGCGACTCTAACACTTTGCCTGTTTGTGCGAAAGATGAAACTGAGCAAAGTATTGCAATAAAAAGTAAAAGATTTTTTCTCATTATGGTAAAGTTTAAGTTTTGTGGCAACTCAATAAGTTGTCTGAAATTATAGTATTGTTCTCTTATTACGTTATAAAATTAACTCCACAATGTACAAACAAGAACGCATTCAGGAAAGATTTTATTCTTTATTCTGAATTGTATTAACATAAAGATTTTCGACTTTTGCTCGTGCCCAAGGTGTACGGCGCAAAAATTTAAGGCTCGATTTTATGCTCGGATTTTTTCGAAAACAGTTTATTGGAATTATCTCACCCAGCTCGTCCCAGTCGTAATAACTAACCAAGTAAACCATAATGGCTTCGAGAGTTTTACCGTGTAGCGGATTATTAGGCTGTGTCATTTTCGTTTAAAGTTTTAATTCTTCGAGCAGTTTGATGTAAAGTTCGATACCTGCAAAAATCTCGGTTTTGTATATATACTCGTCGGCAGTGTGCGAACGTGCCGATTTCCCGGGGCCCATTTTTACCGACAGAAACGAGATAATAGCCTGATCGGAAGTTGTTGGCGACCCGTAAATTTTAATTCCTTTACTTTTTATGAGTTTTGCAAACGGATGATGAACCGAAATACCCGACGAATTCAAACGTACCGAGCGTGGTTTAACTTCCGACTGTAAAAGATTATCGAGAATTGCAGCTGCCTCTTTATTTAAATAATGCTCGTTGGTTCGAACGTCAACTACAAAATGGCAAACATCGGGAATTACATTGTGCTGCGTACCTGCCTCTATTTGTGTAACCGATATTTTTACATCGCCCAATACATCGGAGCTTTTTTCGAATTTAAAATTTTTAAGCTTTAAAATATCGTCCACTGCTTTACAAAGAGCATTTTCGCCCTCGTTACGCGCAGCATGCCCCGATTTTCCATGTGCATAACAGTCCAACACCAATAATCCTTTTTCGGCAATTGCCAACTCCATATTTGTGGGTTCGCCTATTATTGCAAAATCGATGGGTTTTATTTTGGGAAGAACAACCTCGAGACCTCGCCTTCCCGATATTTCCTCTTCGGCAGTTGCTGCAAAAACCAAATTATAAGGCAAATTATCGCGCTCGTAAAAATGAATAAAAGTTGCCAGCAACGAAACAAGTGGTCCGCCGGCATCGTTGCTTCCCAGCCCGAAAAGTTTGTCGCCCTGTTCAACAGGTTCAAACGGATTTTTTGTATATCCTTTTGCCGGGCGCACCGTATCGATGTGCGAATCGAGTAAAATTGTTGGTTTTTCGGGGTTAAAGAACTTATTAAAAGCCCACGTATTACTCTCTTTTATACTAAACGGAATCTCCTCACTTCTTAGAAAATCACGCATTACCTCGGCTGCATTTGCCTCCTCTTTACTAAACGAAGGCGTTGAAATTAACCGTTTTAAAAGTTCGATGTATTTCTGCATAAATATGTTTTATTCGATTTTACAAAAGTGGGAAAAAATATGAAACAGTACGCTTTTATGTCGAGGCAAACGTATTCTTTTTTTCAATATTTATCTGTTTATGAATTATAGTCTACAAAAGTGGACAAACTACCGCATGCAAGTGTGCAACGAACCAATAATATGTAATATGCAAGTGGATATATTAATCTTGCAACAAATTCTAAATACGGTTCTGTTTAACAAATTCATCAAGTAATTGTCACTTTTATTATAAAAATCTATTTTTCATATCCTTTAGCTTACAAAGACTCGTAAATAACTACAAAAAAACAACCATTTGAAATCTCCTGTGTTAATTTTTTCTCAATCTGGTGTCAAATAAATTTGCAAAGCAGAGACAATTCATTTTATAATTTAATTTTGCCCGAACGAAAACAATTTCAAACCTAAAAGACAAAACCTTAGTTCGAATTGTTTTCTATGTTTAAAAATCAAAAAATCAACCTGTAACTTCGGTTACATAAATTATCTTATTATGAGTAAAATTTTTATACTTGTTCCATTGGCCTCGCTACTGGCATTGGGATTTGCCTGGTTTTTCTTTAAATCGCTAATGAAAAACTCTGAGGGTACAGACAAGATGAAAGAGATTGCACAATACGTTCGCGAAGGTGCAATGGCTTATTTAAAACGTCAATACAAAGTAGTTGGATTAGTATTTTTAGTCTTATTTATTTTACTAACAATTATGGCCTATTTTGGGGTGCAAAATCCATTTGTACCCATTGCCTTTTTAACAGGTGGATTCTTCTCGGGACTTTGCGGATTTTTAGGGATGAAAACAGCAACCTTTGCATCGGCACGTACTGCGCACGGTGCATCGAAATCGTTAAACAAAGGGTTGCAGATTGCTTTCCGAAGTGGTGCTGTTATGGGACTAATTGTTGTAGGTTTTGCACTGCTCGACATTGCTGCCTGGTATTGGTTTCTTAGTTCTGTTATTTTTACTCCCGAACACATGGCCGGCGGATTCAAATTATTTGGTCTTCAATTTGTTCATGCGGGAACTTCTGATTCTCAAAAACTGATTGAAATAACAACCACCATGCTTACCTTCGGAATGGGTGCCTCTACTCAGGCACTTTTTGCCCGTGTTGGTGGTGGCATATACACCAAAGCTGCCGATGTAGGTGCCGACCTTGTTGGTAAAGTTGAAGCAGGTATTCCGGAAGACGACCCACGCAACCCCGCAACCATTGCCGATAATGTTGGCGATAATGTTGGCGATGTTGCCGGTATGGGCGCCGACCTCTACGAAAGTTATGCAGGCTCTATTCTTGCTACTGCCGCTTTAGGAGCTGCTCTTCCGGCAATTGCATTGTCCGATGCAGGAATCACCCCGGTTAAAGCAGTTACAGCACCTATGATTGTTGCTGCAATTGGTATCATTCTCTCCATTCTTGGCATATTTATGGTACGCACAAAAGAATCTGCAACTCAAAAAAATCTTTTAACAGCATTATTAATCGGAACCGGCGGAAGCTCAATTCTTATTCTTTTTGCAATGGTTGGGCTGGCCGTTCTTGGATGGGTAACCTGGGGCGTTTTTTGGGCGGTAGTTATTGGCTTGGCTGCCGGTGTTATTATTGGGCAGGCAACCGAGTACTATACTTCAGATGAGTATAAACCCACAAGAGGCATCGCTCAACAAACTCAACAAGGGCATGCTACTACAATTATTGAGGGGATAGCAGTTGGAATGTACTCTACATTAATTCCGGTAATTACCATTGTTTTAGCAATTATGGGTGCTTTCTGGTCGGCAGGAGGTGCACAACATTTTGCCATGGGTGTTTACGGAATTGGTTTTTCTGCTGTAGGAATGCTCTCTACATTAGGAATAACATTAGCTACCGACGCCTTTGGGCCAATTGCCGATAATGCTGGAGGTAATGCCGAAATGGCCAATCTACCACCCGAAGTTCGCGAACGTACCGATGCTTTAGATATGCTGGGGAATACAACTGCAGCAACAGGTAAAGGTTTTGCCATAGGCTCGGCGGCGCTTACTGCCATGGCACTTATTTCGGCCTATATGGAAGAGGTGAGACTTTGGTTCGGGAAAATTGCCAAAGCAGGCGAAGGCTTTGTTGCCAAAGGCGAGTATGTTTTTTATAACGACATTGCACCTGCCGTTCACGATGGAATTAAAGCAGTTAAAATATCGGGGGCATCGGTAAAAGATTTCTCTGCAGCATACGATATTACACTTTTTAATCCTCTTTTTTTAGGAGGTCTTTTCCTGGGTTCAATGATGGCATTTGTTTTTAGTGCAATGACAATGAAAGCTGTAGGACGCGCTGCTTCGGCAATGGTAGAAGAGGTTCGTCGCCAGTTCCGCGAAATAAAAGGAATTCTTGAAGGCACTGCAACTCCTGAATATGCAAAATGTGTAGAGATTTCAACAAAAGGAGCACAGAAAGAGATGTTGGCACCGTCGCTATTTGCAATTATTGTTCCTATAATTGTTGGAGCAACAATGGGCGTAGCAGGAGTTATTGGTCTTTTAGCAGGTGGCTTAACCGCCGGGTTTACTCTTGCCGTTTATATGAACAATGCAGGTGGTGCCTGGGACAACGCTAAAAAATTCATTGAAAAAGGAAACTACGGAGGAAAAGGAAGCGATTCGCATGCGGCTGCTGTAACCGGCGACACTGTGGGTGACCCGTTTAAAGATACATCCGGCCCTTCGTTAAACATTCTTATAAAACTTATGACAATGGTTTCGGTTGTTATGGCCGGACTCACTGTTACGTTAAGCTTATTGTAATTGCTTTTCGAAAAAGCATTAAAAAAACCATCTGTTGTTTTACAGATGGTTTTTTTATTCCCAAATTCTTTATTATGAATTATAAAGGCTCACCTTGAATTTATGGTGGATTAAATTTTTCATGCATAAATTTTTGCTACCCTAAACAAGAAAAATTTAACATCAGACACACCTCTTAGAGTAGCTCTGAAT
>JALUZN010000533.1 GCA_027011835.1 Draconibacterium sp.
CTTTTATAGCTTCCTTAAAATTGAACATGTTTTTCACTTTCTTCTTTTGTCCGTTTGAGTACGATATTGTTAATGTGTCGCTTAATAATTCATTTTTAATATTTTCTAACGTTGTTATTGTGTCAACGTACGAGATGGTTGCAATTTCGTTGTAATTTGTGTCGAGCAGTGTTTTAAATTCAACAATCCCATCGTCGTTCGAAAGGTGACTAACAAGGTACGTAAAACGTTTCCTTAATTTACTGTTTTTGCCCAGTGCAAGAATATAGTCTTTAATTACATCGTCGGAATAGTTGCTTTTGTGGTTAAATGATTTTTGGTAAGGAGTGAAAAGCAGCGCAATGTACTCTTTTCGTGAGATGGTAAAATAGTCGGGCTTTTCGGCAACTTTGTAGTTTAAATCGATTGTAGTTTCGTTATCTTTTATTTTATAAGTAAGCGTTTCCGATTCGAGAATTGAAATGAGTTTGTCTTTGTCTTTTATTTCAGAAGGGAAATAGATTTTTACAATTACCGGACAGGCATATTCCGAAAGCATTCCAACGGCATTTGTCTTCTGTCGGAGTAAATTGTTGAGGTAGTAGAAGTCGTAACTGTCGAAAAAGTTTTCGAGTTTTAACGAAACACCGTAAATGGTTTGTATTCCTTTTTTCAACGTTTTTATTGGTACTTTTTGAGGGGTAAAAAGTAGCTCCTCAATCTTTTCTTCGTTTAGCTTTTCGGTATCGTAATAGAGTTTTACCCGGTGGTGTTTTACAAAAGTAGCTACGCCGTAAACGCCATCAACTTTTTTCATTTTATTGGCAAAAGCCATTGAGCTGCCGTAACATTTTATGTTTTTAAGCCCCGATTGGGAAAACACTCCTGCATTGGCAATCTCCTCTGTTTCGCCCCATTTTAGGTCGATGGTTGGAACTTCCCAAACATTACCCAGAATAATGCCAATTGTTGCCAAAACAACGAGTGCAACAACAGGCAGCCATTTTAAACTTTTCTTTTTGTTTATGGTGAGTGTATTATTTACCGGGCAGGCAGTCAAACAGTCGCCACATAAATTACAGTCGACATCTTTTACTGTTTCTACAGCTGCCACATCAATTCCTTGCGGACAATTAATTGTGCAGAGTTGGCAGTCGGTGCACGAAGTTGTGCTACGCGTAATTTTTGCGATGGGGAAGAGGCGGCTTTTTTGCCCCATCAATTCAATAATATATCCTCCTGCACTTGCAATTGCAAGTGGCCAAACGTAACTAATTTCAATTCCAAAACTCAACAGTATTAAATAGATGCCGAGAGTTGCCACAAAGAAGAGAGTAAATTTGAAAATATTGGAAATAGCACCCAGCGGGCATAAATATTTACACCAGAAAAGGCGGATGAATATTGACCCAAGAATTGCAATAGCAATAGAAATAATTGCATAAAGAAGTACCACGTCGGTATCGAATCCAGAGGCAAGTGCATAATACGGATCGAATTTCTTGCAAAATAGTTCGTTCGACTGCAGTGTATAATAGACGGTTATAAAAAGCAGAATATATTTTAGCGAACGCAGTGCTTTGTCGGCAACTCCTTTTATTGTATAACGTATTTTAAATTTATCGCCAATGGAACCCAGCCACTCGCTTACAGTTCCAATGGGGCAAATAAACGAGCAAAAAAGTTTGCTGAAAAGCAATACTCCAACAAACAGTATAGCGCCCATTACAATTTGTGCACTGGTCATGGTACACGAAAGTGCCTGACTAAGCAAGTAACTTCCCAGTGCCTGCATTCCTCCAAACGGGCAATATGCTTCGAAATCGGATGTGGTAATGCTAAAAAGTTGCGGGTAGAAAAAGAGAATTAATATAAAAAGTATAACTCCCCACTGAATAATGTAACGTGGCCAGTTTGTTGCTTTATTAAAAGGTTTCATTCGTTTCTTGCTTTTTCAAATGCCGGTTTTAGAACTGGTTGATGTTTAATTCAGATTGGAAAATCTCTTTTTAGTTGACGGTAACTTTGTCATCGTTCATGAATATCTTTTTTGCTTTTAGCGCATTTATTGCATCTTGTTTTGTTAAAAAGAGGTCTCCATCTTTTTCTTCCCAGGTGTCTCCACGCGAAAGTCCCATTTTTTTACAGCTTTCAACTTCTACCAAACTTACTCTTTCGAGAGCTTTCATAATTATGGCATCTCTTTTAATTTGTACAACTTTAGCTTTTACCGGTTTCCCCTTAATTTCTTTACCATTACCATCGACCTGTACAACCAAACCATAACATATTTTCCCAACTTTTACCCATTCAGGAACTAATTTCCTGAACTCTGTACTCATTTCAACTTTCTTTTCGTCGTATTTATATGAGGCAACTTCTTTCGATTTTTTTTGTGAATTACACCCGGCGAGTGCAAAGATTGCGAGTAATGCAAATAGTAGAAACAGACTTTTCATGTATTATAATTTAAAATTTAGAATCAGGTACCAAGACACAAGAATCAGGAACTAGTAACCAGCAACCATGACGTTTTAACTTAATCATGCTTCTGTGTGTGAAATCTTTTATCATGAATGTTTTATTTAATTATATTTTTAGTTTGAAAAATAATTGTTCAAAATACAAATGTTTTTCCTGAAATAATAGATTTTTAGAGATTATATTTTTAAGTATTTGGGTAAACTTATGTAAAGTAAAATTTATCGCACAAAAAAAGCCACTCAGTCGATGCATAACGAATGAATGGCTTTTTAAAATAAATTATTTATTGATTTTTAGCCCCCGGCAATCTTTTTAGAATCCATTAATAATTCCGATAAAGTCTTCGGCTTTTAAAGCAGCTCCACCAATTAACCCGCCGTCAACATCTTTGTTGGCAAAAAGTTCTTTCGCATTGGTTGGTTTACAGCTTCCTCCGTATAGAATTGAAGTTTCTTCGGCAATCTCGTTACCAAATTTTTCGGCAATAGCCGAGCGAATAAATGCATGAATTTCCTGTGCTTGTTCCGAAGAAGCAGTCACTCCTGTTCCGATTGCCCAAATGGGTTCGTAGGCGATTACAATCTTTTTGAAATCGTTGGCAGACAGTTGAAAGACAGTTTCGTCAAGCTGTTTTTTTACAAATTCGTTTTGTGTTCCTGCTTCGCGAATTTCGAGAGCTTCGCCACAGCAGTAGATTGGTGTTAATCCGTTTTCTAAAGCCAGTGCTACTTTTTTATTTAGTGTTTCACTGGTTTCTCCGTAATATTCACGGCGTTCCGAGTGGCCCAGAATAACATATTCGGCACCTGTCGATTTTACCATTTCGGCCGAAACTTCACCGGTGTATGCGCCTTTTGCTTCGGCTGCACAGTTTTGGGCAGCAACACCAATTCTGTCGGTATTTACTGTTTCAACCACTTTTGTGATGTGCGTAAAAGGTGTTCCCAAAACCACCACCACATCATCGGCGCCTTCGTTGGCAACCAGTGTGTCAACGGCTTTTGCCAACTCAACTCCTTCTTGCAAATTTGTATTGCATTTCCAGTTTCCTGCAACTATTTTTTGTCTCATAGTATTGAATTTTAATTTATTACAACTTCATTAATAGAAATACAAAAATAATAGGGAAAACGGGAATAAACGGTTTCGTTTTATGTGGCTCTTAACAATTAATGGCAATTTAATATCGAAATTAGATGAATCGATTTTATATATGAGGAGTGATAGGAAAGTTGTAAAATTAGTTCAAAAACTTCTCTTGAAACTCGTCGGGAGTTGGTATGTCGTTGTAGTGCCACTTGCCCAATACAGTGCCGGCTTTAATTACCAACAATCCCGGGTTCGACCGAATCATTGTTTTTAGTGTAATTTCGTCGCAATTAAAAAACTCGTAGGGAACATCGTTCTCTTCGGCAAAAACAGCAGCACTTTCTAAGTCGCTTGAGGTGAGGCAAATAAATGATATTTCGTTGTCAATAGCCCATTCTGCCAACGTATTTATCTTTTTCTGCGATTTTGTATTCGATTCGTCGAGATTTTTGGCAACCAGAATAAATACATAATTCTCGTCGTAAATAAAAAAGTCGATAAGGTTTTCTCCGTTGGCATTTTCAATTTGTAAATCGTGAATTGGCGGTTCGTAACCTTTTTGAATAAGTACCGATTTCATATCGCTGAATTCCCAGTTAAGCGTATCTTTCCACGGGTAATTCTTTTCGGTGAATTTCTTTATCTCGCCGTTTTTCTTGTTCTTGTAGTAAAATATATTTTTATAAATCTCTTTTGGTGCATCGTCGGGAGTAGACATTGCATCAGGAATATTTACCCCAATTTTATAGGGGCGAAAATCGAATATCGGCAAGTGATTGTATGAATAGAAAACCACTCCGAAATAGACAATTCCTGCTGCTAAACTTAGAATTAACGGATAGTTTGTTTTACTCTGTGCAACCTTTTTATTACGGTTTGCAAAAACAATAATTGCAAAAGCGATAAGGAGAATATTTTTGTAGAAAGTGTCCCAGTTCGAAATAACGAGTGCATCGCCAAAACATCCGCAGTCGGTTACCGGATTTTTTAACGCAATCCAAAGTGTGAGCGGTAAAAAGAAAGCCATAAACAGCAATCCGAGCCACGAGAAAAAGCGAATTTTAAAGTTGAACAAAAAAGTAACTCCAATAATAAATTCGGTAAAAGCCATTAAAACACCAAGCGGGAAAGCTGCCCATAGCAACCAGTCTAACCCCATAACATTAAAGTAGTCGGTAAATTTATACGACGAGCCCCACGGGTCGATTCCTTTTACAAAGCCCGAAAAAATAAAAGTAATGCCGAAAATTATACGCGAAATGTGGTATGCAATTTTTATCATGGAAATGGGTAGTAGTTGTGGTAATGTTTTAATGCAATTCTATTCCTCTCCGAATTCAATTTTTATCATTGCAAAAACAGCATAATTAATAATGTCCATATAATTTGCGTCAATTCCTTCCGAAATTAATGTTTGCCCGTTGTTGTCTTCAATCTGTTTTGTTCGTTTTAGTTTCATCAGAATTAAATCAGTGTACGAACTAATACGCATGCTACGCCATGCTTCGCCATAATCGTGGTTTTTATCCATCATTAATACTTTGGCTTTATTGAAATATTTATCGTACAGTTCAAGCGTTTTCTCCTCGGCTAACTCCTCTTCCGACGGTTTTAATTCGAGCTGAATTAAACCCATAATTGAGTAATTAATAATTCCTATAAATTCCGGGCGAATTCCTTCGTCAACTTTATTTATACCGGTTTCTTCAATTTGTCGGATTCGGTTAGCTTTAATAAAAATTTGGTCGGTAACCGAAACCGGACGTAAAATTCGCCAGGCAGTTCCGTAATCGCTCATTTTCTTCAAAAAAATACTTCTGCAAATTTCAATTACTTTGTCGTACTGTTTATTCGTTTTATTCATTGTTTTGAAAAAATCTTTATCGAGAATCTGTTTTTCTAATTTCGCTAAATTAATCTTTTTTGACAGGATTTGTTGTTGAACAACCATTGATTTCAGAAAATAATAATTTTTATTGGGCTTGGTTATTACTATGTTTTTCGACGAAGTGGCAAAAAGAACAAGCATAATCTCGATGTGCGTCGGGACAAAAAGCTATTTGTTTGAGTATATTAACAGGTTTTCATTACATTTGTGTTTGTCATATTGTTAAATTAAAAATTGAAATACACATGTTGATTACACAATCGGCAGGTAAATTCCTCAAAAGAAAAAATACAATTAACGTTGGTGGTAACCTTATCGATTTTACGGTGCCAATAGTTATGGGTATTGTAAATGTTACTCCCGACTCGTTTTACGATGGAGGGAAAATGGAAGATGAGAAGGTGCTTCTCGCTTCTGTTGAGAAGATGATTAACGACGGTGCCGGTATTCTCGATATTGGGGCGGTTTCAACTCGTCCGGGAGCGGCAGTTGTTTCTACGAAAATTGAGCTGAGCCGGTTGTTGCCTGCTGTTCAGACCATCAGAAACAGTTTCCCCGATATCCCAATTTCTATCGATACTTTTCGGTCGTGGGTGGCTGTGCGTGTTATCGACGAAATAGGCCCCGTAATTGTTAACGATATTTCTGGTGGTTCGTTAGACTCGAAAATGTTTGAAACAGTTGGGAAAATGAGGGTTCCCTATATTTTATCGCACATTCAGGGAACTCCAAAAGAGATGCAGGAGAATCCGCAGTATGACGATATAATTAAAGATATTTCGACCTATTTAAGCGAAAGGGTTAAACGGTTGACAAAATTTGGCGTGTTAGATATTATTATCGACCCCGGTTTCGGATTTGGTAAAACCGTAGATCATAATTACGATTTGCTAAACCGGTTAGATTCATTTAAGGTATTCCAGCTTCCAATGCTGGTGGGAGTTAGTCGTAAGTCGATGATTTGGAAAGCGTTGGGAAGTAGTCCCGAAGAAGCTCTTAATGGAACAACCGTGGTAAATACGCTGGCTTTAATGGGGGGGGCCGATATTTTGCGTGTTCACGATGTAAAAGAAGCGGTTGAAACGGTTACTATTTTTTCGGAAATTAAGGCAACTTTAAAATAATGCTTGCATTTATTACCATACGATTTCTCGACATTCTCGACATTATTCTGGTCGCTATTTTGCTCTATCAGGTTTACCGGCTGATAAAAGGAACGGTAGCATTTAATATTGTTATCGGAATGTTTTCGCTCTATTTACTGTGGCTGGTTGTGAGAGCATTGAATATGGAGCTGCTTGGCTCTATAATGGGGCAGTTTATCGGGGTGGGAGTTATTGCGCTAATTGTGGTTTTTCATCCCGAAATTCGAAAATTTCTACTGTTTATAGGAACAAATTATACAATTAACAAGGTGTTGTCGCTCGATAAATTATTTGGGACAACAAAAAATAAAGTTATCGATCATCAACAAATCGATGCAATTGTTGATGCGTGTGTGTCGATGGCAAAAACAAAAACGGGTGCATTAATTGTAATTGCAGGCAATTCGGAGTTAAAAGACCAGATTATTACCGGAGAAAAGTTGAATGCAAAAATATCATCGTCGTTAATCCGGACAATTTTTTTTAAAAATACACCACTGCACGATGGTGCTGTAATTATAACGGGAAATAAAATCTCGGCTGCCGGATGTATTTTGCCGGTAACACAAAAAGATCTCGATAAAGCACTTGGATTGAGACACCGGGCGGCGGTGGGAATTACCGAAATTACCGATGCAATTTGTTTAATTGTATCGGAAGAGCGCGGCTCAATATCGTTTGCAAAAGGCGGAGAAATTAAACGTAGAATTTCGAAAGAGGTGCTTACTACTCTTTTAGAAGAGAATTTTCATTCCAATAATTCATAAAAGTTTTAATCATTTTTTTGTGTAACTCTCAAGCTCCGGGTTATACCATTTTTCGTTCGCGCTTTATATTTTCATACGCTTCGTTTACTTTCTGAAATTTCTCTTTTGCTGCTTTTACAAAATCTTCGCCTAAATTGCTCACTTTGTCGGGGTGATATTTCATTGCCATCTTTCGGTAGGCTTTTTTTATCTCATCGTTTGATGCCGAAGGATTGAGACCAAGTATTTTATAATCGGCATCGGTATTTCGAATAAACATGGCTTGAATGGATTCGAAATCGTACGAGCTAATTCCCATTCGGTTACAAATTTGGGCAATCAATTCTTTCTCGGTATTATCGATATTTCCGTCGGCTTGTGCAATTCCAAACAGAAAATGTACCAGTTGAAGCCGTGCCGAGTAGTTCATGTTTTGTGCTATTTGTAAGCTAACATCGTCTATTGGAATGGTCTGTTTTAAAATATCGCGTAACATTTTAACAGCTTCGTTTGCCGATGCTGTTCCGAAGTTGTGAACAAGGAATTTTTTAACATAGTCGAGTTCTGATTTCAATACTTTCCCGTCGGCTTTCATCACTGCTGCTGCCAGTACAAGTAAACTGGCTACATATCCTCCCGAGGTTGTTCTTCTTTGGTGCGATTTTCCGTGTGGTGTTGTTTGCGCAGTGGCATCGAATGCCGAACCAATTACAAAACCGAAAATTGCTCCAATTGGGCCGCCTGCAAAAGCGCCAAGTCCGGCCCCAATCCATTTACCAAATTTTGCCATATTGTTTTATCTGTTTGTCTGTTTTTATTATTTCAGGGAGAATTAAACTCCTGTTGTCATTTTTTATTTCAATAGTAGCCAGCTTGCGTAGTTGCTCGTCGGTCCACTGTTTTTCCATTCGCTTCAACACCATCTCTTTCGAAATATTATCGCGTTTCATTACTCTCTCCAGCCTCTCTTCTTTTGGAGCCGTAACCAGAATGGTGAAATCCATATCTTTATACAGCCCGCTTTCAAATAGAATTGCAGCTTCGTGAATTACATATTTTGTTGTTTGCCTTTTTTGCCAACGCCGAAACTCTTCTTTTACTGCCGGATGAATTAGTGCATTAATTTTTGCGAGTTGAATATCATCATTGAGAATTATTTGGGCAAGTTTTTTTCGGTTAACTGTTCCATTATTCATATAAATACCCGAACCGAACAGATGAATCAACTCTTTTTTTATTTTCGGGTTTGAATTAATCAGGTTTTTAGCAACCACATCGGCTTCGAATACAGGTACGCCAAGAAGTTTGAAAACTTTGCAAACAGTAGATTTTCCACTGCCAATTCCACCGGTTATTCCAATTGTAAATCCCATTCGAAATAAATTAATTGGTTTCAATCAGGAATTCAACATGAGTGGGTAAGTACCTTATAATTTTCAAATTTGGAACGTCGGAATGAACATTGACTTTTAAATTTGTCGTTTCCGAATCAATAGAATTATAATCGACAAAAACCTTGAATTTGGTTGCATTAATATTTTCAAACTCGCTTAATCCAACTAAAACTGATACTTTAATTTCCGATGGGAAAAGTTTAATTCTAATGCTGTCGGGTTTATTCTCAATTATTACAGGAACTTTTATTGCTTTTTCGGTAAACTTCTCAACCGGAATTTCAAGTTGAACTTTATTGGTGTTTAAACTTGTGTTTTCGGGGTGAAGGATACTTAAAGTTGTGCTAACCGTTGCATTAAGTTTCTCGAATGTTTTGTTTTCGGTTTTCAGCGAGTGTATTTTTTCTAATACAATGGCCGGACCTGTGATTTCGACTTTTGAGGGTGAAATAATAACAGGTTCTTTTAAGTGAAATTGGGGCTTAAAATCTAAACTAATTTCAGCTTCAACCGAAACGGTTTTTGTTTGCAAACTATCAAGTTTAATAAAAAATACTTCGGGCTGAACATTCTTAATTGCTATTTCGTTACTCACCTGATTTGAAATTTGTCGTTTCAGTTTACCCGTATTAATTCGGTATCCATTGGGCGAGTTTTCAATGGTTTTTATAATATCGCTAATATCCAGAATTATTGGAGAAAGCGACAAGCTAAACTTATGCCTGAGAAGCGTAAAACCGTGTGCGTCGACATTTAGTTCTAATTCCGACGGAAGTTCGTTGGCAATAAATTGGCCTTTGGGAGCATCGATAAATTTTACAGGATAGGAGAGGGTGGTTGAGTAGTCTTTACTTAACGCATTTAAAAACCAAAGTGTTGTGGCAATAAGCAGACAAACCGAAAAAACAATAACGCGTTTGTCTTTTCTAAGTTTTTCTATTTGAAAATATTCCGATATCTTCGACAGATTTTGTTTCATTAATTACAAAAATAAGGTTTTAACACAAATCAAACTATTTCTGCAATAGAAATATACAAAGCCGGCAAATATTTTACAAAACATTTTTTTGTATTAAACATTTTTGCACGAGAATTGTATAAGTATAAAGCACTTTTATAACCTGCTTTTTTTTCGTAAATTGAAGTAAAATTATGTATAACTAAAAACAATGTATTATGTCAGATTCATTAAAAGTATTTTTTGGGATGATTATTGGTGCAACTGCCGGAGTTGTAGCCGGAGTATTAATAGCTCCAACTAGTGGTAAAGAGACCCGCGAAAGAGTTCAGGACAAAACCGTAGAGCTTTTGGAAGGTATTAAAGAACTTCTTTCGAAAGAAGCCGAAGAGAAAGCCGGCGAGGAAGCAAAATAAATTTGTATTTTGCTCCTGAATGAGAAACAGTTTTTAATGTGACGGGCGCACATCATTTTTGTGCCCGTCATAATTCTTTTACTAAAAATAATTACAATGAGTTCTCTTAGTCTATTTAAAAGAATAGAAAATTATATTATTTCCAGACTTTTACTGTTGAAACTAGAGTCGCACGAGTTAATTGGGAAACTTGTTGTACTAATGGTTAGCTCGTTTTTATTTATTAGCGTAGTGAATATAATACTGTTTTTTTTAGGAATTACATTTTCGTTGTTTATTGGCGAATTATTAGGAAGTACCATTTACGGGTTCGCAGTAACAACTCTGTTTTTTGCTGTAATTTTAATAATTCTTATTGTTTACCGTGAAAGGATAATTGAAAGCCCAATTATGGATGCAGTAATTAGGGAGTTAAATAAACCTGATAAGGATGAAGAAAAAGGAGAAAAGTAGAATTTCGAATTATAACGAGTTGTTGGCAATAAAAAGGACGCTTCGAAAGAATATTGCTAATCAGGAAGAGTCGTTAAGTAACGACATTTTTAGTTTAAATCATTTATACAATACCTATGTAAAGGTTTTTATTTCGAAGAAAAAAGGGAAGAAGAAGCTAGATAATAAGAATGTTTTGGCTTTAAATGATATGATGACTGAACTGATAAATCCACTGGTTAAAAACAGTAAGCATAAAGATGTTTATGCTCCGGTTCTCTCGTTAGGAATATCGGTACTGGTTGTAAATTTGCTAAATAACTCTTTTCAAAAGAATAAATCGACTTCAGACTAATTCAAAAATATTATTTATAAAAGCAAAAAACGAGTAATAGTAATTACTCGTTTTTTTTGTTGGTGATCCCACCGGGATTCGAACCCAGATCATAAGAACCGGAATCTTACATTCTATCCATTGAACTATGGGACCAATTTTGTGCTGCAAAAGTAGCAAAATTCTTTTTACAATGACGAACTAAAATCAACTTGTGTTAACATTAACAATGTTAATAAATTGATTGAACGAAGAATATTTTCGATAGAAGTTATCTGTACATTTGTCGCCGAATTAAAGTGGAGAAAAATGGAAGTGTGGATTAAAGATGTAAGTGATTGGTTTATTACTTATTGCAATTCGTTTAAGAACTTATCGGAAGAACAGAAACGAAATTTTGAAATAAAGAAAGCTCATTCTTTACGGGTTGCTAATCTTTCGGTTCAGTTAGCCGAAAAATTAGATTTTAATATTGATGAAAAAAAACTGGCCTTTTTTATAGGTGTGTTTCACGATATTGGCAGGTTTAAACAGTTGGTAGAGTTTAATACATTCGACGATTCCAAATCGGTTGATCATGCAAAATACTCTATTCAGGTAATTACTGAAGCGAAGATTTTTGAGAATTTTGGGATTGAAGGAAAAGATTTGGTGTTGGAAGCAATCTTTTATCACAATAAATTTAAGTTGCACGAAAATTTATCGGATCAGGAACTAAGGTTTGCCAAATTAATTCGCGATGCTGATAAAATTGATATATTAAAAGTACTGACTGATTACTATTCTTCTCGCGATAGTACTCCTAATCATGCATTAACCTGGGAGTTGCCGCAGGGAACATCAGTCTCTCCGGTAGTAGCAAAAGAGGTGTTGGGAGGGAAATTGGTATCGAAAAAGAATGTCGCTTCTGTGATTGATGTTAAGATTATGCAAATGTCGTGGGTGTACGATTTTAATTATCGTCCATCTTTTGAATATGTTTTAAAGAAGCGTTTTTTAGAAATTATTTACGAAACGTTACCCAAAAACGATTTGGTGATTGAGATTCACCGGAAAATAAAAGTGTATTCGGAAAATAAAATTTATGGGAAGTATAAAAGTCGCTGATCGAATAGTGTGTTTATGTAACTCGGTGACAGAAAAAGAGATTTTGTCTTTTTTAAAACGGGGAGCGAATTCAACTGCTGAAATTCAGCGGTTAACCGGAGCCGGAACATCTTGTGGCCGGTGCTTACCTGTAATCGACAATATGGTTTCAACCTATAAAAAGAAAAAACCCAAGGAACAGCAAACAAAGCTAAACCTCGGGTTTTAAAAGTGTATCTATTTGTATTAGAAGTAGCGCGGAGAAACAATCTTCTCTTTTAAGAATCGAATTTCGTACGATACCATTACTTCGTGCGAACCGTTACTGTGGTTATGTATATTTGTTGTTGTGTAATCGAAAGCATATCCCACGCGTAACTTTTTATCGAAAATCCATTGAGCAATAAAACCAAACGAGTCACCGGTTCTGTACATGGCGCCTAACCAAAGTTTCTCTTTAATTAAGAAGTTTGCAGTTAGGTCGAGTTCAACCGGAGCACCTGTATTCGAACTGAATGTTGCTTTTGTAAGCATTGTTGGTTTGAATTTTAAGTTTTCGCCCAAATTGAATACCAAACCTGCCATTAAATAGTAGTGACGCATTTCCGATTCTACCGAATAATTGTCCAGGTTATTGTCGAATTTATTGTTAATAATTTTTGGGATTGAAAATCCGACATAATACCTTTTGTTGTACAAGAAGGCACCCACTCCAAAGTTTGGCATAAACTTATTGTTTATTACTCCTTGAAAAGATGGGTCAGTTAATCCTTTATCGTAAGTTTGATAGGCATTTAAATCGTTGGTGTATGTTGTAAAACCTCCTTTTAATCCTAAACGTAAATTGGTTTTCTCTTTTATTTTTACCAAATACGAGTAGTCGGCAAACATATAAAAACGTTTTTCAATACCTACTTTGTCGCTAATAAGATTAAGCCCGAGAGCTACTCTTTCGTTTTTCAATGGTGCCTGCATCGAGAATGAATAGGTTTGTGGTGCTCCATCGAAACCAACCCATTGCTGACGAGCAAGAGCCATAAAACTTAGTGCTTCCCATGTTCCTGCGTAAGCAGGGTTAATGGTCTGTGTATTAAACATGTATTGTGTATACATTGGGTCCTGTTGCGCATTCGATGTCAAACTTGCAGACACAAGTAACAGAATCCCTAATCCTTTGATAATATTTGCTTTAATTTTCATAATTTCTAATTTTTTCAGATTAAACATTTATTACCTATTAAGGAAAATTGTACCTGCTTTTGGTTCTTTTCCATCATCTAAATACAAGATGTAGAAGTAGGTTCCAGGCGGTAGCCTGTCTTTACCCACCGTCCATCCATTGGAAGAGCGTCCGTCCCACCATGCATTAATGGTTCCCCATTGGTCGACATCTCCATAGTTTTCTTTTTCGTAAACCAGATTTCCCCATCGGTTGTAAATCTCAATTTTCAAACTATGAAGATCGCATAAGTCTATTACAAAGTAGTCGTTAATTCCGTCATCGTTTGGCGAGAAGCCGTTTGGAATAAAGAATTCACACGGTTCATCAGGATTTGGAGCAGGTGCAGGTTGGTATGGATCTCTCCAGTCACGAATTCCATTGTCGTTTTCGTCTTGAAGAGGAGCTAAACTTCCTTCAGGGTTGTAGTAATTTGTCCAACCATTTATTGCATCGTACACATCATCCAAACCATCTTTGTCGGCATCGGCAAATGTTGTTGGAGGATCGATGTCTGCAACATGGTCGAAGTTGGCGTCAAATCCTTCAATGTTGTCGGCAATGTCGTCATCGTCGGCATCTAAATCAAGATAATCAGGATATCCGTCTCCATCGGTATCAACAGCTCCGTAATAGGTTCCTGTTCCATTGCCAATGGTGTCGTATGCATTGTCCCAACCATTTCCGTTTGAGTCGCTGCTGGTAAGTCTTATAAATTCACCTTCGCGTTGCCACTCTTCGTTATCAGTAATTCCATCGTTATCAGAGTCAATGTCAAGATAATCGAAAATACCATCACCGTCAGTGTCTCGATATGTTGCCGATTTAGAGTCTCCGTCTCCGGTAAATCCTTCATCAATATCTAATATTCCGTCGTTATCGTCATCAATATCATCAATGTCGGGAACACCATCGCAGTCTGTGTCAAGCAACAAGTTAATTGTAACAGTTGCTTCAGAACAGTTTTCGGTATTTACGTTGTGACAAATTTTATAGGTGAACGATACAGTTGCTGCTGATGCATCATCGTTTACGTAGAGCAGCGAACCATCGCTAATATCGACCTGAACAGAACCAGGTAGATCGGATGTAAGTGTCATTGTTACACCTGCATCAGAGATTCCAACATCGTTAGCAAACAGGTTCATATCCCCTGTTATTTTGCCTCCGCGACAAACTACCAATGTAAGAACATCGTCGGTTGCTC
The DNA here is from genome assembly GCA_027011835.1 of Draconibacterium sp. GTDB lineage: Bacteria > Bacteroidota > Bacteroidia > Bacteroidales > Prolixibacteraceae > Draconibacterium. Next base: position 14,378 of record JALUZN010000533.1, read on the forward strand.
TGAGAGCATTAATTCCACAATCGGCATCGCCCTCTTCAATACTAACATTTGCTGTACAGGTTCCAACGTTTCCGCTAACATCAATTACGGTAAGTGTAACTTCGTTATTGCCAACATTGGCACAAGTGAAATCTTCCTTGTCGATAAACATGGTGTCAATGCTGCAATTGTCGGTAGAGTTATCGTTAATATCCTGAACAAGGAGTTTAAATGTTCCTTGTTCGTCGAGTTGAGCAACCATGTCTTTGCAGTGAACAACTGGTGCAATGGTATCTTTAATTGTAATACTGCTTTGGCAAGTTGTGCTGTTTCCACAAAGGTCGGTAGCAGTAATTGTAACTGTTGCTCCTTCAGCTCCGGCTTCCGAACAATCGAAAGTTGATTTTGAAACCTCAATTGAAATGTCCTCGCTTGGAGTACAGTTGTCGGTTACTGTACCGGCTATTGCTGCAATGTCATCATCGCTAAACTCATAGTCCCCACTTTCGTTTAGATAAATTGTTATTGGACTACAATTCATTATAGGTTTAGTGGTGTCCTTAATTGTTACTGTAGCAGTGTCTGTCAACCCGGTAGCTGTCTCTGTTAATGTATAGTCTATTGGCGTTGGGTCGGTGGTGAAACCGTCCTCAGGGTCGAATGTAAGTTCTCCTGTTGCAGGGTTGTAAGTCCAGGTTCCTTCGCCTGATACTACCAATGTTGTCTGATCTCCGGCTGTGGACGGGTCAAGGTCTACTGTCACATCTCCTGGTGCAGGAGTTGTTCCATCGCCAAGAAGATCGTTGTCAAGGATGTTTAGAGTAGTTTTTACACCCGGTACATTACCGTTGCTGCTGTCATCGTTTGCTGTTGGGTTTACTTCGCCATAAGTTACAGTTACTGTAGCAGTGTCTGTCAACCCGGTAGCTGTCTCTGTTAATGTATAGTC
>JALUZN010000534.1 GCA_027011835.1 Draconibacterium sp.
AGTGAATTTATTCTATGTTCGTTACAAATTAAAAAATGAGGTTAAAAATCGATGACAACGATAAAAAAAATAAAATCACCTATAGAACAAGAGCTTAAAGATTTTGAACCCTATTTTAAAAAATCGCTGCAAAGCGACGTTCCTCTTTTAGCAACTATTTTAAACTATTTATATCGTACAAAAGGGAAACAATTGCGTCCTATTTTTGTATTTCTTTCGGCAAAACTTCATGGCGAAACCAACGAATATTCGAAACTTGCTGCCTGTTCGGTTGAGCTTCTTCACACAGCAACTTTAGTACACGACGATGTGGTTGACGAGTCGTACGAACGACGTGGAACTTTTTCGGTAAAAGCACTTTGGAAAAATAAGCTGGCGGTTTTAGTTGGCGATTATATTTTGGCCCGAGGACTAATTCTTCAACTCGAAAATAAGAAGTATAACTTTCTACACCTTATTTCGCGTGCCGTTCAAGACATGAGTGAAGGCGAAATTTTGCAGATGAAAAAAAGCCGTAAACTCGATATCGACGATGAAACTTATTTCGAAATTATCAGAAAAAAAACAGCCTCGTTAATTGCAACCAGCATGGCAATTGGAGCTGCCTCGGCAACCGATGACTCTGAAATTGCCGAGAAAATGTACCGGATTGGGCAAGATGCGGGGATTGCATTTCAAATTAAAGACGATATTTTCGATTATCAAACCAAAGGAATTTTAGGAAAACCAACCGGTAACGATATAAAAGAGAAAAAAATTACCCTGCCACTTTTGTATGTTTTAAATAATGCAAAAGCGGGAGAGCGAAAACGAGTTTTATGCTTAATAAAACGTAAGCACAAAAATTCGGCGGTGGTTAACGAGCTAATTAAAATGGTTACCGAGAAAGGCGGGCTCGACTATGCCGAGAAAAAAATGCTCGAATTTAAAGACCGTGCTGTTGCCGGTTTAATGGAATTCGACGATTGCGAAGCACGCACCTCGTTAATTGAGTTGATGGATTATATAACTACCCGAAAAAAATAGTAAAGTTCCTATTTTAGTTTTTTATTGTTTTTATGTCGCTCTTTATCGCGGGTGGTTTTCTTCTCCATATTTTTCATAAACGCTTCGTTTAAATCAATTCCGGTTTGATTGGCCATGCAAATCAGCACCCAAAGAACATCGGCCATTTCGTCGGCCAACTCATATTTTTCGTCTGATTTTTTAAACGACTGGTCGCCATATTTACGTGCCATTATTCGCGCCAGTTCTCCTACTTCCTCGGTTAATACAGCCATGTTGGTAAGTTCGCTAAAGTAGCGCACTCCGTACTTTTTAATCCAGTTATCAACCTGTTTTTGGGCTTCGTTTATTGTAAGTTGTTTATATTCCATTTTTTACAATTAAAACTCTTTTTGTTTCGAATCGATAATAATTGTAACCGGTCCGTCGTTTATTAACGCCACTTTCATTTCGGCACCAAATTTTCCTGTACCTACTTTTTTACCCAGCGATTTCTCCAGAGCAGCAATAAATTTTTCATACATAGGAATAGCAAAATCGGGTTTTGCCGCCCGGTTATACGATGGCCGGTTCCCCTTTTTTGTGTTTGCATGTAACGTAAACTGGCTCACTATAATTATATCACCGTTTACATTCTGAACCGATAGGTTCATCACTCCGTTTTCGTCGTCGAAAATACGGAGCTGAACTGTTTTTTTAACAAGGTAGTCAATATCGGCATCGGTATCGGTATCTTCAATGCCTATCAAAACCAAAAGTCCCTCCTTTATTTGCGAAATTATTTTTTCATCAACAGTAACCGATGCTTCTTTAACTTTTTGAATAACAAGGCGCATATTGTATTTATTAGTCGTTTGTTACATAACTTCCCCACCAGTTATTTTTCGGGTCGAAGTCTTTCGAGAGAAAATTCATTCGCTGTTTCTCTAACTGAGGCCAGCGTTTATTAATAACGTTTTCCAGATATTTTTGTTCTTTCTCGGCACTGTATTTTGGGTCTTTTGTTGGAAACCGCGCTCCCATTTCGTCGAGCATCACAAATAGTTTTGTACTCAACTTTGTAGCAATTTCGGGGTTTTGTTCGGCCACATTATTTTGCTCTTCAATATCGTCTTTTAAATTATACAGCTCTTCGTGTCCGTCTTCGTAATAATGAATGAGTTTCCAGTCGCCCAACCGAATAACTGACGAAGGTTCTCCTCCTTGGTTTCCATAATGCGGGTAGTGCCAAATTAGCGGTCGTTCATCAATTTTATCGCCTTTTAAAAGGGGGAGCAAACTTACTCCGTCGGTATGCTCTTTGGGCTTTAGTTTTGCCCCAACTAAATCGAGAATTGTCGGGTAGAAATCGGTTCCCGAAACGGGCGTGTTGCATTTTTTCCCGTTTAGATTCATTCCCGGAACTTTAATAAAATAGGGTTCACGAATACCTCCTTCAAACTGATAGCCTTTTCCGCCGCGCAGAGGTAAATTCGAAGTAGAATAAGAATCTCCTGCAACAACACCTCCGTTATCCGAAGTAAATATTACTATGGTGTTATCGGCCAGTCCCAGTTCGTCGAGAGCATTTAAAACCATCCCCACGGCATCGTCCATTGTTTCAACCAACCCGGCATAAATTGGGTTGTCTTGCACCTGTCTCATCGGAAGAAAATGGCCCATTTTAAAACCTGTTTTTGCAATTCCTGCATCCTCTGCCTTTTTCCTGTATTTTGCCCATCGCTCTTTTGTAGTTTGAATGGGGCCGTGAACAGCATAAAACGATAAATAGGCAAAAAATGCAGTGTCTTTATTTGCTTTCAGAAAATTTACCGTCTCTTTTGCGAGTCGTAAGGTGAGACTTTCTCCATCGGGGCCACTTTTTAAATTTGGGTTTTTCCAGGGGGCGTAGTAACCACCATACGGATGGCCCACATGCCAGCCTCCTTTATTTATGTCGAAACCATGGTCGGTTGGCCACGAGCCTTTGCCGCCTAAATGCCATTTGCCGGCAAAAAATGTTTTATATCCGGCCTCTTTCATTGCTTCCGGAAGTGTAATATATTCTTTTGGAAGTGCGTGAACATATTCGGGCGGTAATAGCTGATTCGATCTTCCCGCTTTTCGCCACTGCTCTCCGGTTGGCGCACCTATCCAATCGGTTATTCCATGGCGTGCCGGAAATTTCCCCGAAAGGATACTTGCCCGCGACGGACTGCAAACCTGACAGGCAGCATAGCCGTCGGTAAAAATCATTCCCTCTTTTGCTATCCGGTCAATATTTGGTGTTTCGTAAAACTTACTTCCCATAATACTTAAATCGTGGTATCCGTAATCGTCGGCCAGAATAAACAGAACATTCGGCTTTTTAGGTATTTCCGGCTTTTTTACACACGATGTTAAAGTGAAAATTGAAAAAAATAGCAGTGCTAAAAGTGATAATCTTGAATTCATAATAAACGATTTTAACATCTTTCTAGAATCAAACGTTTTTATGCTTTAAAAATAAGATTTAATTATATGTGATGGAATAATATATGAATAGTTTTTTCAATTGGACGAAAAGAATAATTTTGCGAACTGTTTTTTAAAAGTTGAAAGTAATGAAATCGGAAAAAGAAATAAGGTTGACCCAGTTTAGTCAGGGAGCAGGTTGTGGATGTAAAATATCGCCAAAAGTTTTAACTACAATTTTACATTCGGAGATGGTGTTTAATGTAAACCCTGCACTGTTGGTAGGAAACGAACAACGCGACGATGCCGCAGTTTACGATTTGGGAAACGGGTCGGCAATAATTAGCACTACCGATTTTTTTACACCCATTGTTGACGACCCGTATACTTTTGGCCGCATTGCAGCAACAAATGCAATTAGCGATGTGTATGCAATGGGCGGAAAGCCACTTTTGGCCATTGCTATTTTAGGTTGGCCGGTTAAAGTTTTATCGGCCGAAATTGCCCAAAAAGTGATTGAAGGCGGACGCTCGGTTTGTGCCGAAGCGGGAATTACACTGGCCGGCGGACACAGTATAGAAAGTCCGGAGCCTATTTTCGGGCTCGCTGTAACCGGAATGGTTGCCACCGAAAAATTAAAACGAAACGATGGTGCTGTTTCGGGGTGCAAACTACTTTTAACAAAACCCATTGGTGTGGGTATTTTAACTACTGCACAAAAACATGGTTTGCTTACCAAAGAGGACGAAAATACCGCTATTGAAATAATGAGCGGATTAAATAAAATTGGCGAAAAACTGGCTGATGTACCTGGCGTTCGTGCAATGACCGACGTAACCGGATTTGGATTACTTGGCCATTTGGTTGAAATGTGCGAAGGGGCAAATCTGTCGGCTGAAATAGAATTCGAAAAAGTTCCAAAATTACCCGTCCTCGACAAATATCTTGTGCACAATACAGTACCGGGCGGAACAAACCGGAATTGGGACAGCTATGGGAGTAAAATTAATTTACCCGATATGGCACTTAAAAATATTTTGTGCGACCCACAAACCAGTGGCGGTTTATTATTGGCTGTCGCTCCCGATTCGGTTCAGGAGGTTCAGGAAATACTTAAGCAAAACGGAATTAGTAGTGAACCGTTTGGCGAACTTACCGAACCCAAAAAAGATTTAATTACTGTAAAATAGATCGTTAGATTTTTAGGCACAAGACACAAGGCAAGAACTAAACTGCTGAATATTAACTATTTGACACAATGATGGGCATTTATATATTTTGCTAATTATCAGC
>JALUZN010000535.1 GCA_027011835.1 Draconibacterium sp.
CTGAGATAGAGTATAACAATTAGCGTGCCAAAAATAGTTATTACATATCCTGTTAACCTTCCTTAACACAATGTTAGCTTTGCAAGGCCTGTTATTACAGCTATTTAAAAAATATCGAACAAATTGCAATTTTGTTTTAATTTATGAAATCATCAAATTAAAACGGACAGGATGCAACTTGCGCATAAGATTTTAAAATTTAATACCTTTGCAAAAAAGTTGAAGATTCAACTTATACATTTGAACAGATAATAAGATTTAGATGAAGAACATTCGAAACTTTTGCATAATTGCTCACATCGACCACGGGAAAAGTACGTTAGCCGACCGGCTTTTGGAATATACAGAAACTGTGGGTGAAAGAGATATGCACGCACAGGTTCTCGATAATATGGAGCTGGAACAGGAACGTGGAATAACAATTAAAAGCCACGCCATACAAATGGAGTACCCGTTTGAAGGTGAAGAGTATAAATTAAATCTTATTGATACCCCCGGGCATGTTGATTTCTCGTACGAAGTTTCGCGATCGATTGCTGCCTGCGAAGGAGCACTGCTGATTATAGATGCCACACAAGGAATTCAAGCACAAACCATCTCGAATTTATACCTTGCCATTGAACACGATTTGGAGATTATTCCGGTATTAAACAAAATGGATCTTCCGAATGCGATGCCCGAAGCGGTCGAAGACCAGATTATTGACTTAATTGGGTGCGACCGCGAAGAGATTATTCATGCCAGCGGTAAAACCGGCGACGGCATTGAAAAGATTCTCGAAAGTATTATTCATAAAATTCCGGCACCCAAAGGCGATCCGAATGCACCCCTGCAAGCACTTATTTTCGATTCGGTTTTTAATTCGTTTCGCGGAATAATTGCCTACTTTAAAGTTACAAACGGGCAAATCAGAAAAAAAGATTTAGTAAAATTTATTGCAACGGGGAAAGAGTATAATGCCGATGAAGTAGGCGTTTTAAAATTAGGATTACAACCTCGCGACGTGTTATCGGCAGGCGATGTAGGCTACATAATTTCGGGAATAAAAACGGCAAAAGAGGTAAAAGTAGGCGATACAATTACACATGTAAATAACCCGTGCCAAAATATAATTGAAGGTTTCGAAGAGGTTAAACCAATGGTTTTTGCCGGAATCTACCCAATTGATGCCGATGATTATGAAGACCTGAGAAATGCGATGGATAAATTGCAACTGAACGATGCATCGTTGACTTTTGAGCCCGAATCGTCGGCTGCACTCGGATTTGGTTTCCGGTGCGGTTTTCTTGGCCTTTTACACATGGAAATTATTCAGGAACGCCTCGAACGGGAGTTCGATATGAACGTAATAACAACCGTTCCCAACGTTTCGTATCTGGCACATTTAACCGATGGGTCAACGCAAACCGTCTACAATCCTTCGGGAATGCCTGTATCGACAACTATCGAGCAGATTGACGAACCCTATATTCGGGCGAATATAATTACTGCTTCAGAATTTATTGGCCCGGTAATGAATTTGTGCCTCGACAAAAGAGGAACGTTAATTAGCCAAAATTATTTAACCTCGGAACGGGCCGAACTGGTTTTTACCCTTCCACTTGGCGAAATTGTATTCGATTTTTACGATAAATTAAAAAGTATCTCGAAGGGATATGCATCGTTCGATTACCACATGAGCGGTTTTAAACCGGCTAAACTCGTTCGGTTAGATATTCTTCTGAATGGCGAAATGGTTGATGCACTTTCAACACTTATTCATTTCGATAATGCATACACATTTGGCCGTCGGATGTGCGAAAAATTAAAAGAACTGATTCCTCGCCAACAATTCGACATTGCAATTCAGGCAGCAATTGGAGCAAAAATTATTGCCCGCGAAACCGTTAAGGCTGTTCGTAAAGACGTAACTGCAAAATGTTATGGTGGCGATATTACCCGTAAACGTAAACTTCTTGAAAAACAAAAGAAGGGGAAAAAACGGATGAAACAGGTGGGTAATGTCGAAGTACCGCAAAAAGCATTTCTCGCAGTGTTAAAACTCGATTAAAGGTTTTCAAATAAAAAAAGGTAGCATTGGTTTTATGCTACCTTTTTTTTCGAATTGTCAGAGTAAAATATACTCCGAATTTTTCAGCCGACCCTACATAATTAATTTATACCCTTTTCCGTGTACATTAATAATTTCTACCGACTCTTCATCTTTTAAATGTTTCCGCAATTTTGTTATATAAACGTCCATACTTCGGGCATTAAAGTAGTTATCGTCAATCCAAATCGATTTCAGTGCATAATTTCGCTCTAAAACTTTATTGGCATTTTGGCAAAGCAGTTTTAACAAATCAGATTCTTTTGTTGTTAACTTCACAACATTATCGCCTTCAGAAAGCGTTTGCTTCAGTGTGTCGAAAGTATACCGGCCAAGTGTAAAAACCTGTTGCGCCGAAGACTGACTCTCTTGCGATGTTCGTCGTAAAATTGCTTCAATTCGAAAAATCAGTTCTTCCATGCTGAATGGTTTTGTAATGTAATCGTCGGCACCCAATTTGAATCCTTCCAGCACGTCTTCTTTCATATTTTTAGCCGTAAGAAAAAGAATCGGGATATCTTCGTTCACAATCCTGATATCTTTTGCTAATGTAAAACCATCTTTTTTAGGCATCATTACATCTAAAATGCAAATGTCAAAATGGTCTTTCATAAAGCCTTTATATGCAGCTTCTCCGTCGGGGAACAGTTCTGCGTCAAATCCTTTTGCAATTAAATACTCTTTTAATAAAAGGCCTAAATTTTCATCGTCTTCGGCCAGCAGCAATTTTGTTTTTTGTTCCATGGTTAATTATTTATTAGTGGCAAAAATATACTAAACTTTGTTCCTTTATTTACCGCACTTTCAACTTTAATTTTACCGTTGTGCGAATCTATAATTTTTTTTACATAACTCAATCCCAAGCCAAAACCTTTTACGTTGTGAACATTGCCGGTGGGAACGCGGAAGAAACGCTCAAAAATTTGCGACTGATGTTCTTTCGGAATTCCAATTCCGTTATCGCGAACTGAAATTACAACAAAATCTTTATTTTTCCCAGTTGCAACTTCAATTTCAGGAATATCTCTGCTGTATTTCATTGCATTGTCGAGCAAGTTAAAAATAACATTGGTAATGTGTATTTCGTCGCCTTTAACAAACAGTTCTCCATCAGAAATATTGGCTGTTAATGTTCCGTTTTTATTTTTTACTCTCAGTTCGAAATTCCCCACAACGGTTCTAATCATTTTATTTATATCGAACTCTTTAAACTTAAATTTTAGCCGTCCTTCGTTGAAAACAGCCATTTGTAAAACTTTTTCAACCTGAAAACTGAGTCGTTTACTCTCTTCGTTAATAATTTTCGAAACGTGTTCAATCATCGACGGAGTGTTCGAGATACTTCCGTCTTGCAACATTTGACTTGCCAGCGAAATGGTTGAAATGGGAGTTTTCAGCTCGTGGGTCATATTGTTTATAAAGTCGTTTTTTATATTCGATAGTTTTTTCTGTCTGAAAATAACCATAATGGTATAAACAAAAATACCTATTAACAATGCTGTTAAAATAATTGTGGGGATTACCGAAAGCCCGGTTTGTTTTAATAAATACCCCGATCTTTTGGGGAAATAAATGTTTAGGTAGTTGGGTTTTGCACCGTAAAAATCGTTTTGGAAAAGAGGTTGTGCAAACTCTTTTTGCCGCCCCGGATTGTAATCGGCATTTCCAAAAATTATTCGTTTTTTTCCAAGGTTCGAGTTTTTTATAGCATACTTAAATTCAATATTAATTCCGGTTGCAGCAATTGCCGATTTTATCAAATTATCAAGAATTGTAGAATCAATACGGTCTTCAATCGGGCGGTCTTCAAGAATAATTTTATAGTTGTGCCAGTCGATATTTCTGAGCCACCGTTGTTTCCGTTCCTGTTGAGTTTGAAACAGTTTCATAATTGCAAGCGAATCGCCTGAAAGTCCGGTAGTGTCGGCTAATTCAATGCTAAACTCTTCGTGTATAAACCGGCTTTGCGCTTTTTTTGTAATTTGTGAACTAAAACTTAACGACCATTGCCGGCCATTATTTTGAGGAAAAACTTTAAAATCTTTCGACACTTCGTTCTCGATGGGAAGCTTTTGCAACCGCGCACTTTGCCGCGCTTCTCGCTCTTCAATCTGGTTGAGTTGAGCCGACACCAAAAGCAATGCATTAGTAACCAACTGATTAAATTGCTCTTCACGAATATCGGAAGCTGATTTAATCATACTGGTTTGAACAAATATCAAACCCGAAAGCACTGCTGCCATCACAACTATTAATGTTATTAACATCCTTCGGCTCATGCAACAAAGATAGTTTTATTGATTTTTGAAAAATGACCTGATTAACATTATTTAACATAGTATGTTAATATTAACCAGTGTTAAACAAAAAGGCTGTTAAATCGCCTTTATTTAACATCTCTTAAACAAAAATCATCGTTATTTCTTTTCGGTCAGTACTTTTTCAATTACCTGAGGAAAATATTTGTACTCCAGTTCGTGAACTTTTTGGGCAACATCGTCGGCCGAATCGGAAGGAAGAACAGGACAGGTAGCTTGAAAAACCAATTCGCCCTCGTCGTATTTCTCATTTACAAAATGAATCGATATCCCCGACTCCGTTTCATGGTTATTAACAACAGCATTATGT
>JALUZN010000536.1 GCA_027011835.1 Draconibacterium sp.
CGCATATGTTTATGCACGGCGGTCTTACGCATATTTTCTTTAATATGTTTGCTTTATATATGTTTGGCAGAGTTTTAGAAAGTGTGTGGGGGTCGAAACGCTTTTTAGTTTATTATTTAGTTACCGGTTTGGGAGCAATTGCGCTTAATACTTTTGTTAATTATCTCGAAATCCACTCGATGCAAAACGCGGTTGAAGCATTTAAAAATACACCTTCACCCGAATTGTTAGACCATTTTGTGAACAAAAACCTGCCAAATGCAACCACACAAGTTCGCGACTTTATTAATTCGTGGTACAACGACCCGACAAGCACCGCCTACACAAGCGAAAGTGTAAATCTGATGCAACGTATTTTAGAACTTAAAATGGATATTCCTACAATTGGAGCGTCGGGAGCAGTATTTGGTGTTTTGCTGGCATTTGGAATGTTGTTTCCTAATACACAATTAATGTTGTTGTTCCCTCCAATTCCTATAAAAGCAAAATATTTTGTAATGGGTTATGGTGCTCTCGAACTCTATCTCGGGTTTTCGCACCCCGGCAGTAACATTGCTCATTTTGCCCATCTTGGCGGAATGTTGTTTGGCTTTATTCTTATAAAATACTGGAATAAAACCTCGAATCGGTTCTATTAAGGGCAGTTGCAAATTACACTTCCTTATTTAAACGTTCTTACTTGCTAAAGAAAGAGAGAGAGCAGCAAAATACAGTTTAAAAGAGTTTTTAAAATATGGATATAGTAACAGAAATAAAGGAGACCTTTAAAAATGGGTCGGTATTAACCCGCTTAATTTATATTAACATTGCCGTTTTTCTTTTGCTGAAAATTGTGGGCGTATTTTTTTACCTGGCCGGCCAACCTTATTTTTTGGTAGATTGGCTCTCGGTTCCGTCGAATATTGATGCGCTAATTTTAAAACCCTGGACACCGATAACTTATATGTTTTTACATGCCGGTTTTATTCACCTGCTTTTTAATATTCTTGGACTGTATTGGTTTGGAAAACTTTTTATGTACCATTTAGAAGGCGATAAGTTATTGAGTGTTTACGTTTTAGGTGGCCTTGCAGGAGCAGCTCTTTATGTTGCTGCGTACAACATTTTTCCCGGACTAAAAAATTCATACGGACTTTTATTGGGTGCCTCGGCATCGATATTTGCCATTTTAGTTGCCATTTCGTTTTACGACCCCGACCGCGAAATTATGGTGCCGCTTATCGGAACATTTAAATTAAAATATGTTACGACATTTTATCTGTTGTTGTCGGTTCTTGGAATTTCATCGACAAATCCGGGAGGAAACATTGCCCATTTAGGGGGTGCTGTTTGGGGTTGGTTTTATATCTTTCAGTTGCAAAAAGGAAAAGATTTGGGAGCAGGACTGATTAATTTTATTAATAAACTGGCAAAATTATTTAAACCCAAAAGTCATTTAACGGTTACACATAAACAACCTCCGCGCGACGATTACGATTACAACCGGCAGAAAAATATGCAACAAGACGAGATTAACCATATTTTAGATAAAATTGCCAAATCGGGGTACGAAAGTTTATCGAAAAAAGAGAAAGAGTTGCTGTTTAAACAGGGACGGAAATAGAACATTAGCAAATAATATACTCGAACCACAACCTCATCATTTTACGCAACCATCGATAAAACAGAGTTTGCTAATCCTATAGATACACCAACCTAAAACCCAATATATCAACAAGGTACATCGGTTAGCTTCTTGGTAAAGAAATGCTCAAAACATTTGCCTCTAAATTAAATGTCTTAGTTAATGAAATTAGCTGTTTGAAAACCGATGTGCCAAAAAAATGTGTAGATTTGCTCATAGTATTTTTGTTTCTGGAAAATTTAAAGTGAAAGGTAGCTCAATTTAACATCCTTTCTATTTATTTTTTATCGGACAACAGTTATTTTGAATAGATAAATTGAGAAGAATGAGAACAAAAAACATAAATGATAACTCGTTAACAAGCAGGTTAAAATGGATTGGTGGGGGTTTTTTGTTGGTCATTGTTATTATCGTTGCTTTTGTCGATTTTCAGGTAAAAAAAACACATAAAGATTGCCCCGAAATTCAAAAAAAGATAGAAACGATAACTGTTATTGCGGCGAACGAAACAAACAAACGTAACGACCAGTCGGCCATGATAAAACTAAACGACGGACGTTTGGTAATTGCCTATTCACATTTTGGAAAATCATCGAGAGATATCGGGAAAAGTTCAATTTATTATCAAACCTCGTCGGATAACGGTTCAACCTGGAGTAAAGAAAAAGAGCTGATAGAAACCATTGCTTTAGGAAGTTATGTTCCTTCGTTTTATAAAAAACCCGACGGAACAATATTAGTTCTGTTTTTTGTTCGCGAATCCGAAAGACCAAACATTTCATCGCTGCGGCAAATTGTGTTTTCTGCCGATTTAAGCACACAACTTACCAAAGAAAGAACAATTGTTCCTGCACCAGGCTACTTTCCAATTGCCTCCGACCGCCTGTTTTTCGACACAAAAAGCAACCTGCTGTTAATGCCATATCCGGTGTTGGTTTCCGGAGAAGGATACAGCCAGGCCAGCGTTTATATAACAAAAATAATTGTAAGCAGTAATTTTGGTGATACCTGGACTGACAGCGGAATTACAATTAACGGCTTTTTTAACGACAAAGGATTTGGCGGAGCAGGGGAAGCGGGATTTTTTAAAAACGGTGAAAAAATAACGCTCTATTCGCGAAATATGATTGAACAAGTTGGCGCCTGCAATTTAACGTGGAACGGAAAAAACTACGAAAAAGGCAAAGAGTATAAACTAAATATTGCTACCTGGAATGCACAATCGACAATAAAATATTGCGACGATTTAAAGGGGTGGATTGCCACGTATATTCGATTAAATAAAATGGCTGCCAGTCCGCGAAGCCAAATTGATGTTGCTTTTTCGACCGATGCTATTACCTGGAAAAAAGTATTTACCATTGCCGATATTGAAAAAGATGGCGGATTTATGGTAAACGAACCCAATATTTTTATTGAAAATAACACGGTTTACATTTCTTACTCGGTATCGACAAAACCGGGAAACTATTTCGACTTAAGAATTACAAAACTTCCTTTTGCTGCTTTCTAATTCTTAGTATCCGTTTAAAATAGATCAATTTAAATTCTTGTGGGGAATAAAATAAGAAACCATTATAAAGAAATGATAGAAGCCGATTTCATTTAACCTTTATCAAACTCTTTTGCCATATGGCTTATAGAACTTTTTATCAACTATTTTTGACCATTAAGCCAAAACCTTATTCTTAGGTTTTAAAGCTTAGTAGCCTATTGGACGAATAAGTTGCATCGAACCTTATTAACCTTATTGTTAATCATATTTCATCAAACATTACCGGGAGACTTTAAAAAACAAATCTATCCTTATAAGGTCAATAAGGTTATTCCGAATGTACATTACAACAACTACTAAGGTATCTTTATTAACTGTATAACAATTTGTTTAAAGCCGAGTATATTTCTTCTTTTCGTTAAACATTGGCGAAGTGTATTCGTTGTATAAATCGAATAAAAATTCAATACGAGAACTTTCGCTTGTAAATGATTGCGGACGATAACATAAATCAACTGCCTTATCTAATTCCTGATGGGCTTTAACTAATTTTGGTGGCATAGTTAAAGGGTCGTATAAATCAGCCAAACTGCTGTCGGGGAATTCAGCTCTTACATCTAAAACTTTTTGTGCTTTTTCTTCTACTTTCTTTATGTTTTTTTCGTTTGGTTCTTTTGGCCAGGGGTAATTATTATAAACTAAATCTTTTGAATATCTAAAATCACTTTTTAAACGACCACAAGTATATTTAACCCAAGCCATATGCATTTCAGACATCAAAACGCCAAAATTATAAAGTGTGCCATTTGGAATTGACAACATAGTATCGCTTACAATACTGTTTTTATCGAAAAATCCCATTGGGATATATTTTCTATTTTCGGAAGAAACTCTCGGAACAACAATAAATGTTTCAGGTCTATTTCTATCTCTAAATAAAGTTGGAGTTGAAGCGTGTTTTTGTGTAGAAGGTGCAACACTTGCCAGTCTAAATTGTTTTACTGCTTCAACACGCTCCAAAACTTTTGGTAATGCTCTTAATTCTTGTGGTTTAATATCTTCGAGCCATAAACACCAACGTTTTTTATTATTCAAGAATTCTCTTGCACTAATTAGCGGTAAAAAATATTTTTCTGACTTAGGTTCATCTTTAATAAATTCTTCCTTTTCTTCGGGTGTAAATAAAAAGTTTCCTCCGTCTAATGGCATATTTCCAAAAGCCATTGGGGGCACATCGTTTATTGGTTTACTTTGCCTTGTAATTACCAAATCTTTTGCATTTGCAAGATAAGGGTTTATGTTTTTTACAATTAATTCGTCAGGTTCGCCTTTAATATCCGAATAAGTATATAATTTCTTATTAGAAGTGTTAAAATTGGCAAAGCCAATAATAACGACATAAACAGCAGCTTTACCTTTTGCCTCATTACTCCATTTGAAAGTTGTATGGGCAAAATGAATTTTAATTTTAGGCCTAATGGACAAAATGGTTGTTCGAAACTTCTATAGTCCTTAATTGACGTAGCTTTGCAGTAAATCAAAGGTTATGAATAAAAAAAATGTATTTATTGCGGAAGCACAATTACAAGAAAACATG
>JALUZN010000537.1 GCA_027011835.1 Draconibacterium sp.
ACATAAAAATTAACGGAGAGTCCATTCATAAAATGAATTTAAAACAGCGGGCGCAAAACATTGCCATTGTTACCCAAAACATTGAGGTGGGCAGCATGACTGTTGAAGAGTTTGTTTTAATGGGGCGCATTCCGTATCGTCGGCAGTTTCAGTTTTTCGAAACAAAAGTTGATGTTGAGATTGCTGAGAAATATATGAATTTAACGGGAGTAACCCCACTGAGAAACAAACATATGAATGCCTTGAGCGGAGGCGAGCAGCAGTTGGCAGGAATTGCCCGTGCCCTCGCGCAAGAGCCCGAGCTGCTACTTTTAGACGAACCCACATCGCACCTCGACATTACCCACCAGGTACAAATTTTAAATTTAATTCGCCGGTTAAGTAACGAACTGGATTTAACTGTTTTAATGATTATTCACGACTTAAACCTCGCCGGCGAATACTGCGACTCGCTGATAATGATGCAAAAAGGGAAACTGCGTAAAAAAGGGCTTCCTTCCGAAGTACTTAATTACTCCGACATTGAAGCAGTTTACGATACGGTAGTTGTTACCCGAACCAATCCCATCTCTGGAAAACCGGTCGTTTTTTTGGTTTCGGAGGAGACAATTGGGAAGAGAGAAAAAACTTCCTAAAAGCATTTCGCAACACACTATCAACATCACGTTAAACCATCGACTCTTTTGATTAAATAAAGCGCTCCCTATTTATCGGAGTAAAATCAGGCTTTTCTTCGTTGAATTTTTATTTCTCTTTCCGTTATTAAAAGTTCTATTGGGGAATAAAAAAATCTGTTTATATTTGCATTGAAATTTTGGTTATCCTGTTCACTTTCATTGAACAGAATTAAAAGGGAATCCGGTGAAAAACCGGAGCTGTACCCGCAGCTGTAAGTTCCAATTGCCACGTGCAATTTGTGTTGTCGAACTTTAAGCCACTTCTCGGAAACGAGGGGGAAGGCATCGAGAAACGGAACAAGCCAGAAGACCTGCCACCATTTCAGAATAATTAATTAAGCTTCGGGGTAAAAGCTTGAGAAATATGTTCGATATTTTTCACCTATTTATCCAAAGCTCCTTTAAATGAAATTTAATGAGGAGGTTTGTTGTTTTTGGTCTTTTGTTATTGGCGTTTGGTTTTTGTGCAGAGGCGCAAAAAAAGCAATCGATAACCGATACCATTCAAATTAAAGAGGTGGTGAGTTATGGCGACCTTCGGAAGTACCAGAGTGGCGCAAAGATTGAGACGATTCCGGCTGAACAAATTAATTTGGCCGCTGAGGGCGGTATCGAAAATGTATTGATGCGTTTTGCTCCAATTTACATCAAATCGAATGCAGGCGGACTCTCGACCATTCGGTTTCGCGGCACTTCGCCCGACCACACTTCTATAAATTTTGGAGGAATAAATGTGAATTCGCTTACGCTCGGTCACTCAAACTTATCGAATATCCCCTCGTTCTTATTCGATAACATTAGTTTGCAATATGGCAGCTCGTCGGCAGTAAACGGCTCGGGAGCAATTGGCGGTGCACTCTATCTCGGGCTCGAAAATAGGTGGACAAACGGAATTAAGCTGAGTGTAAAAAACAGTGTCGGCTCGTTTGGAGAGTACCAGTTTGGAACAAAAGTTTTTATTGGAAACGGGAAATGGGAAGCAGTAACACGATTCTATTATTTCGAAAAAGAGAACAACTTTCCGTTTAACAACCCCTACACCGGCGATGTTGAAAACCCGGGTGCAGTACGCGATATTCAACAAGGTGCATCGATAAAAAACCGGGGAATTTTGCAGCAGTTAAATTACCGGTTTAACGATATGCAATATTTTAAATCGTCGGTCTGGGTAGAAAAAAGCTGGCACCAAATTCAACCCAATATGCAATCGAATTATCACTACAAAAGTGCTCCCGAAATTAACAACGACAATATTCGAATTTGGACGGAGTACACCGATAACTCATCGGTTGTACGCTTTAAGGCCGGAGCCGGTTATGTACACGACTTGCAGATTTACAACAAAGTTGAAGACCAAATAATTGGTACCGACAGGTTAATTGGAGAATTTCAGGCAACCACCGATTTCGACTCTGGACTGGGATTGAAAGCCGGAGCAAAATACAAATACATAAAACCAAATGTTTATTCGTACTCCGATTCGGTAATCGATTTTGAACAGCACCTCGATTTTTTCTTTTCGGCATTTTACCGCGTAAATCGAAATTTAAAATTTACGCTAAACCTGCGACAAATGTTTGTAACCAATTTTAGTGCACCGTTTACGCCATCGTTGGGGGCAGAGTATATGCTTGCTACGGGAGATAAATCGAAATTGGAATTTACGGCGGCAATAGCAAAAAGTTACCGTGTTCCAACATTTAACGATCGGTACTGGGGCACGCAGGGAAATCCGAATTTAAAACCCGAGGAGGGAAAAAATTTCGAGCTGGGAACAAAATATATTTTCGGGAATAAAAAAGTTAAAACAACATTTGGTGTGAACGCTTTCTATATGGACATAAACAACTGGATTGAGTGGCGCAACTTTGGAGAATGGCGGGCCGAAAATATACAGGAGGTAGTTAGTAAAGGATTGGAATTTCAGGCCGGAACGTCGTTCCCAATTGGTGAGATATCCGGTAATTTTAATATAAACTACACCTTTAACATCGTTCAGCCCGTAGCCACAATTGAAGAGAACGGGCTGCTGAACAGGCAAATGAATTATGTGCCTGAAAATGTAGCAAACACCACATTCAGCCTAAATTATAAAAGATGGCATTTTTTTACCGACGGGCAATTTACCGGCTCGCGTTTTACCGACGATTTTGGCGACGAAATGCCTGCCTATTTTGTTGCAAACTGCGGAGTGGGATACAAGGTTGAGCTTTCGAAACACAATCTCGATTTCGTGTTCTCTACAAACAATGTTTTTAATGCCGATTACCAAAACCAAAAATATTATGCCATGCCGGGGCGCTATTTCCGGTTTAGTTTGAAATATGATTTTATTACTATTAAATAACTCAAAATTAAATTTTAAGAGATGAAAAAACAGATTAATTATTTTGCAATGCTGCTATTGGTTGCAGCAGTTTTTACAAGTTGCCACGAAACCAAAATTACCGACCCGTTTCCAAGTGCAGAAATTGAGGGTTGCTACGTGGTAAACTACGGAAGTTTTGGAAAAGGCGGAGCAAGTATTTCGAAATTCGATTACAATACCGACAAAATTACAAACGGTTTTTACAAATCGAAAAATGGCTCCGAGTTGCTTTCAAACATTCAATATGTTTACTCGTACAACGACAGTATTTTTATGATTGGAAATTCTACTGACCAATTAATTACTGTAAATCCGTTTTTCGAGCAGTCGTTAAATGGTGTAACCAACGACATTGCCAACCCCCGTTTTTGCATTGCCGAGGGCGATTATCTTTATGTTTCGTGCTGGGGCGAAATGCCCGATTGGAGCAAAATGCCCGACACTTATATTGCCAAATACAAAATTTCGACACGTACCGTTGAAGAGAAAATTGCACTGCCCGGAGGACCGGAAGGATTGGAAATTGCAAATGGTAAGTTGTATGCAGCACTGAACTTCAAAGATAGTGTGGCAGTAATAAATTTATCGACCGAAGCAGTTTCGTATATTAAAACTCCGGCTGTAACTTCCTATTTTGTAAAAGATAAAAGCAACAATTTGTACGTAACTTTAATCAGCACTTTTTCCGACCCATCAACCGAAACAGGAATTGGTTATATCAATACTTCAACCAACAAATTGGATAAAACCTACAAACTTGCAGGGGTTAGTTCGGGTTATGGTTCAATGATAAAAGCCGATGCTTCGTTTTCAAAAATATATGTAGTTACTTCGGCTTACGATACCAATTGGAATTTAACCGGTGCGGTTAATGTTTTCGATGTTACGAATAAAAAGTTTGAAGACGATGCATTTGTAAAAGACATTTCGGGAATTTCGGGTATAGCCGTAAATCCTAAAAACAGTGATGTTTATGTTTTTGCATCGGAAAGCACAACCAGTGTTGGGGTAATGAAAATTTACTCGTTGTCGGGCGACTTTGTTAAAGATGTTAAAGTTGGTGCATCGCCAAACGGAGCTATATTTTTATATTGATACAATTTATAATTAAATAATAAATTGCACCTCCGTTAGTATGCAGAGGTGCAATTTTTATTATGGCAAAAATAACATTTATAACAGGAGGGCAGCGGTCGGGGAAAAGTAGTTTTGCTCAACGTTTGGCCGAAGAAAAGTCGGATGCGCCCATCTATTTGGCAACTGCACATATTTGGGACGACGACTTTAACGCGCGTGTAGAGCGCCACAAAAGCGACCGCGGCAACCACTGGAAAACCATCGAAGAGGAGATTTTTCTTAGCAAATTCAAATTTGCCGGAGAAACCGTTTTGCTCGACTGCATTACACTTTGGCTGACAAATATCTACTATCAGAATAAAAATGATGTTGATAAAAGCCTGGAAATTGCCAAGTTTGAATGGGAGAAATTTATTGAGCACGAATTTAATCTTATTGTAGTAAGCAACGAACTTGGAATGGGCGTGCATCCCGAAAACGAAATTGCACGAAAATTTGCCGACCTGCAGGGGTGGATGAATCAGTACATCGCAAAATCAGCCAACAAAGTAATTCTAATGGTTTCCGGAATTCCGGTTAATATAAAATAAAAG
>JALUZN010000538.1 GCA_027011835.1 Draconibacterium sp.
GGGTAAATATACGGGTATTCATATTAAATATTCATATATTTCATAAACTGCTCATATCTGTCGTTATACAAATCGTCGAGCATCGAGTTATCGAAATAGACCGCTTTTATTTGATAATTAAACCGGTTAAACGCCTGAATAATGGGCGACAACTCCTCTTTATCTAATTTTAAAATAACGTCTAATCTCCTCGAGCCCGGTTTCCGGTCTAAAAACGAACTTAACACGTTTCCTCCGTTCTCTTCAACAATCTTGCTAATTTGTACCAGCGAATAATCCTGAACATTCATCTCTAAAACAATTACTCCGCCAATCTCCTGCAACGAAAACAGTCGTGCAAACCGCCGTGCCAAATCGTAAAGTGTAATTGTTCCTAAATAGTAGTGGTCGGCATCTAAAACCGGCAACACACTAAGTTTTAACTTATACATCACCATTGCTACTTCAAAAATATGTTCGCCTTTGTGCGCATGCGATGTGTCTAATTTATCGAGCACCTTTTTTATGGGTTCGTCTAACAAATTTAGGTCGTAAATTAACTTATCGGAAACCAAACCCAAATACTCCGAATTATCGACAACCGGAATATGCGACACGCGATACAAGTCCATATAGCTCAATGCTTTCTGTCCTTTCTCTGAACTTTTCACTGCCGGAATTACTTCTGATATGAGTTTTTCTGCGAGCAAATGTTTACTATTAAAATTTATCCAATTAATTTTGAAAATTGTAACTTGCGAACAAAATTAAATAAAATGACCAGATTAAGTGTAAATATAAATAAAATTGCCACACTTCGAAACGCGCGGGGAGGCAAAATTCCGTGTATAAAAGATGCTGTAATTAATTGTCAGAAATTTGGCGCACAGGGCATTACAATCCATCCTCGCCCCGACGAACGGCATATTACACGAAAAGATGTGTACGAAATAAAACCCTTAATAACAACAGAATATAATATTGAAGGCTATCCGAGCGAAGAGTTCTTAAGAATGGTAATCGAGGTAAAAGCCGACCAGGTTACTTTGGTTCCCGACACGCGTGAGCAACTTACCAGCGACCACGGCTGGGACACATGGAAAAATCTCAGCTTTTTAAAAGAGGTCATTTCGCGTCTTCAAGAGAACGGAATAAGAACATCTATTTTTGTCGACCCCGACATTAATGTCGTTGAAGGAGCCGCCGAAATTGGTACAAACCGCATTGAACTGTACACCGAATCGTATGCAAGCCTCTACCCCATCGATAAAAACAGGGCAATCGAGAAGTTTGTTGAGGCAGCAACTTTTGCCAGCAATTTAGATATTGACATAAATGCAGGACACGATTTAAATTTGGAGAACCTCAATTATATGTATCACAAAATACCCAATCTGGCTGAAGTTTCAATTGGGCATGCTTTAATTGCCGATGCACTCTATTTGGGGCTGGAAACTACAATTCAAAAATACTTGGCCTGCTTAAAATAGATGAAACTGTTTTTCAGAAAAGAGGGAAGCGGCCCACCACTAATTGTTTTACACGGACTTTACGGAGCGTCGGACAATTGGATAACGATTGCAAAACAACTTGCAAAGCAAAATACTGTTTATCTGCCCGACCAGCGTAATCATGGCCGCTCGCCATTTGCCAACACACACTCGTACAACAACTTAAAAGACGATTTACACGACTTTGTTAATCAGCAAGAAATAGAAAAAGCAACGCTACTTGGGCATAGTATGGGCGGAAAAGTTGCCATGTGGTTTGCAGCTCACTTCCCCGAAAGAACGGAAAAACTGATTGTTGCCGATATTGCACCAAAAAATTACCTGCTTGCACCAAACGACAGCTCATTTAATTTGCACCGGAATATTTTACTGGCAATGCAAGAGATAAACTTTGAAGAGATAAACTCGCGTAACGATGTTGACAGTTTACTCGAGGAAAAGATTGATGACAAGAGAATCAGACAATTTCTGTTAAAAAATATTGTTAGAGATGCGAACACAAAACGTTATAAATGGCGGTTAAATGTACCCGTTTTATACAACTACCTCGACGAAATTGTTAGCGGAGTTGACCAAAACCAACTCGCCCCGAAAGCACCTGTTACAAACTACCCTGTAACATTTATTAGAGGAATAAACTCGAACTATATTTTACCCGAAGACGAAACAATCATTAAAAACATTTATCCCGAATCGAAAATTATCGACATTCAAAATTCGGGACACTGGCTGCATGCCGAACAACCTGTAAAATTTATTGAGGCGGTAAACAGTTAAATTTTGGAATAAAGAAAATCACAGTTTTATTGTTATTGTTGCAAAATATCCTTTGCCGTCCCTTTTAAGGGGCGGACATAGAGATTAAATTAATCTCCGGGCTTCAGCCCAAATTCTATTAAAACCATATTTATTTGAAATAAATTATTCAGGGCCCAATTATTATTGGCATTCTATAAATCCGTTGGCTAAAGCCAACGGCAAAGGATAAGCAATAAAATAACAACAGATTTACTGTTGTTATCGAAATATCCTTGGCCGTCCCGAGCAGAGTCGAAAGAAATATCCTTGGCCGTCCCATTTATGGGACGGACATAGAAATCTAAATAAATCTCCGGGCTTCAGCCCATAATTCTATCAAAATTATATTCCTTTAGAAACATTTTATTCTGGGCTAAAAGCCCAATTGCTTTTGGCATTCTTTAATCCGTTGGCTGAAGCCAACGGCAAAGGATAATTGCATGATTATATTGATGCAGAAATATTATTTGTTCCATTTTAAATAATCCGTTGGCTGAAGCCAACGGCAAAGGATAGACTGCAAAAAAACACAGATTTATAAATGTTGTTGCAACAATACGAAAACTCAATTATAGTTGATTCAATCTTTTTATTATCAATTTCATCTTTTTTGTCGGTGCAGTCATTACTACCGATTATATTTCGCTGTTTTTTCTGCCAGAAAGTTTTTGTTTCGCTGCTTTAGTT
This sequence comes from Draconibacterium sp., assembly GCA_027011835.1. Taxonomy (GTDB): domain Bacteria; phylum Bacteroidota; class Bacteroidia; order Bacteroidales; family Prolixibacteraceae; genus Draconibacterium. Next base: position 2,976 of record JALUZN010000538.1, read on the forward strand.
GTCGCCATTGAAAGCGCCAACCCCAATTCCCCGAGGCGGTTCCGGGCGTATTCATTCTTGCTCTCGACCCCAACTCAAGCAGATCCTGCATTGGAATTATTGCGGTTTTTGCAACCGATGCCAAAGTAAGTTCCACCGCTTTTCGTAATGCTCTTCTACCTGGGCGTCCCAAATACGAACGTACCATTTTTCGTTCGTCAGCGGTTGTACTTTTTAACCAGCCCAAAGTTGTGTCGTTATCGTGTGTACCGGTATAGGCAATAAATTCGGGGTTAAAATTATGCGGAAGATGTTCATTTTGACTATCGGAACTGAAAGCAAACTGCAAAACTTTCATACCCGGCAAATTAAAATCGGTTCGAAGCTTCTCAACTTCAGGAGTTATTAGTCCTAAATCTTCGGCAATAAACCGAAGTTCTCCAATTTGCTCGCGCATTTTTGTCAACATTTCGTAGCCGAATGCTTTTACCCACTTGCCTTTAATTGCCGTTTTTTCGGTTGCCGGCACCGACCAAAACGACTCTAACCCGCGGAAATGGTCAATTCGCACACTATCGAACAGATTCAGGTTAAAATGCAAACGTGCTATCCACCAGTCGAAATTACGCTCTTTTAACCGCTGCCAGTTAAACACCGGATTTCCCCACAACTGCCCGGTTTCGGAGAAATAATCGGGAGGAACACCGCCAACTTCAACCGGTTTAAGTTTCCCGTCTAACAAAAAGATATCCGGGTTTGTCCAAACATCGGCACTATCGGTTGAGAGATAAAGTGGCACATCGCCAATAATTTCAACTCCTTTTCTGTTTGCATATTCTTTCAGTTCAAACCATTGCCTAAAAAATAAAAATTGTAAAAATTTATGATAATAAATTTCATCGGCTAACTCTTCTCCCCATTTTTTTAGTGCACTGCTTTTCCTGAATTTTAGGTCGTCGTCCCACTCATTCCAAATAACTTCGCCAAAATTGTTTTTTGCAGCCATAAAAAATGCGTAATCATTCAGCCACCAACTGTGTTGAGTTAAAAATTCGTTATAAACAACTTCGTATTTTTGTGAAAACAGATTTTGAAACTGCTTGAAAGCCGATTGAAGAAGCTTGTTTTTCCATTTTCCAACCCGTTCAAATTCAACTATTTTATTCGAAAACGAAGGACTGTTTTGAAGGTCTCGATTATCGATTAAACCTTCGTTTTCCAACAGTTTCAAATCTATTAACTGGCTGTTTCCGGCAAACGCCGAGTAACACTGGTAAGGAGAATCACCAAACCCCACCTGTCCGAGTGGAAGAATTTGCCAAACTTTCTGTCCGGTTTCATTTAAAAAATCGACAAACCGATATGCATTTTCTCCCAGCGTTCCAGTTCCTTCGTTACCCGGCAACGATGTAATATGAAGTAAAATTCCGCTCTTGCGATTACCCATTTTTTAAGCTTTTTCTAAAAACCGACAAATGATTTGCAGTCTCTCTAACAACCCGCTGAACGGCCAACCCGTGATTTAAATCGGCAATAACAGCAGCCGAATCGTCGCCGGTAAAGAACTGATAGTGTGCATGTACCATAGAACGCAGCCACCCCGGCGGAACGTGCCCCGATGGGAAACTCGTAACCGGTTTATAGTTGCTGCCAACCATCTTTTTCACCCACTGGTTGCTACCTTCAATATAATACTCGAAATACTCCGGGTGTTGCGACGAATAGCGAAAAGCTCCATTTTTTGCATAAATTTCGAGATGTACCAAATCGCCCGTTCCCGAGCTAATACGACTTGCCGACATGTTTCCAACGGCTCCGGTTTCGGGGTCGAATAACGACAACGAACTAAACAGGTCGGAACCGGCAGGCACCTCCGCAAAATTACCCCCTTGCAATGCCGATGTAATCTGTAGTTTTTCGCCCATAAAAGCCATTAACAAACTTATTCCATGCGAGCCCAAATCGGCCATTGCACCACCATCGGGAGCAGGAGTTAATCGTGTAACACGCTTTTCGCGATATGCTTTTTGTAGGTAATCGCCATGATAATATTTTAAATCGAAATGGATGGGCTCTCCCAATTCACCCGACTTCCAGAACTTTAGCCCTTCGCGCACCGATGAGGTTTGTAAATACTGAAAGCCAACCTGTATTTTTATCGACGAATCGGCTTTTTCAAGCAGCTCTTTCATCTGCCGCTCTTCGTCAAACGACGAACAGACAGGTTTTTCGAGATAGATATATTTAACGCCGGGCATTTGTAATGCAAGCTTAAAATGTTCGAAATGAACTTTGTTTGGTCCTAAAATAAATACTGCTTCAATTTTTTTATTGGAAGAAAACTCATCAACCGACTGGGCTGTGGCAAATCCAAATTTATCCGCAAATTTTTCGCGGCTCTCTTTCCGTGCCGACGCAACCGATTCGAGAACAATTTCGGGAACTTCGCTATAATAAAATTTTAATGCTTGAATGGAATAAACATGCGCCTGTGCAATTCCTCCTGCGCCAATAAATCCGACATGTATTTTCTGCATAAACCGTTTTTTCAAAATTTATTCAAAAGTAATGTTTTTGACCATGAGTTTATAAAGCATGCCGTATTTTTAATAATTTACTGGAAAATTCAAACGCTACCCTCAATCAATTCAACTTTTTGCAGAATAACTTATAGATTGTAGCGCAAGTTGGGCACAACCCCAAAGAATGAAACAGAAGAACAAAATTTTGGCTCAATTTATAATTCGGGTTGGTTCAATATTTAAATAGATTTCTATGGGTATTTAAACTTTTGGGTTGCCAGATAACAATAAGTTTTAATAATGTGCCACTTTTGCATATCCTTTATTAACTAACTCATCGTTTAACGAAACCGAACTGTCGGCAAGCCAGACTGTACCAATATAGCGACCAAATTTACCGGTATATTTTTCAGTCTCAATTATTGCTTCGTAGTTATTTGCTTCAATACGCCCAATAACAAAGTTTTTTGCCTCCATCCCTTTTTTGTACTCTTCCGAGTTCTTTTTTACGTTATAAGTTTCCGGTGTATTTATTCCTTCGAGCCTGATTCTTTGGTGTGTAGTAATTTTAAATCCTAAATCTACAACAACATCAATCGTATCGCCATCAACAATTCGGTCTATTTTTACTTTATACTTATACATAGTTTATTTTTTAGTTTCATCAAGTTATGCAAAAACAAATTGATATTCAACCCTTTTGTCAAAACAATCAGTTTTTCGTACTTTGCGCAGCAAAACGAAAACTAAACTATTCAAATGGGAAAACATGTAAATACGACTAAATTACAGAATTGGGCACTGATTATTGCCCCCGTTATTAGTTTGCTAATTATTCTTTTTGCCGACCTCGACCCTGAAAACAAAAAAGTAACCTACACTCTTGCAATTGCTTTGCTAATGGCAATTTGGTGGATTACCGAGGCTGTTCCGGTTGCCGTTACGGCACTTCTGCCGGTTGTTTTATTTCCCGCATTCGGAATTATGAATGGGAAAGCCGTATCAACCGAATATTTTAACAGCATCATTTTTTTATTTATCGGCGGTTTTTTGGTGGCTTTGGCAATGGAAAAACATAATTTACATAAACGTATTGCCCTGAAAGTTTTATCTCTGACCGGAAGCGGTTACGGAAAAATATTGTTCGGTTTTATGTCGGCAACAGCTTTTTTGTCAATGTGGATGTCGAATACGGCAACGGCAATGATGATGGTACCGGTAGCTATGTCTTTGATATACAAATTCACGGAATATCTCAATCCCGAAGATGCAAAAAAAGTATCTGTCGGATTGTTGTTAAGTATTGCTTACGGTGCATCGGTAGGAGGTATTGCAACCTTAATTGGAACTCCTCCAAATTTGGCTTTTTCAAAAATTTTTGAACTGAATTTTCCCAATGCTCCCGAAATTTCATTTTCGCAATGGATGGTATTCGCACTTCCTGTTTCCATAGTAATGTTGGCTGCCGTTTGGTTAATTTTATTTTATCGTTTTAAGCCTTCCGGAAAATCAGAAATTAAAGAAAATACGATTTTTAAAGACCAACTCAAACAACTCGGAAAAACAACTTACGAAGAAAAAGTCGTTTTCATAGCTTTTTTGGTTTTGGCTTTTCTATGGATTTTCAGGAAAGGCTTTAATTTCGGTGTTCACATTCCGGGTTGGGCATCTTTGTTCGGTAATCCCGCATATTTGAATGATGGAACAGTTGCAATTTTTGTCGCTTCCATATTATTTCTTATCCCTTCAAAATCTGAAAAAGGCAAACGTATTATCAACAACGAGATTTTTGCAAAATTGCCCTGGCACATCATTTTGCTATTCGGCGGAGGATTTGCTTTGGCAAAAGGGTTTAAAGTTTCCGGTTCAACCGAATGGATGGGAATGCAATTAACGGTACTATCCGGAATAAACCCGTTTTTAATTATTCTTATCATAGCTCTTTTTATGTCCTTTTTAACGGAATTGACATCCAACACAGCATCAACGCAAATGATTTTGCCAATTCTGGCCAGTTTATCCATCTCTTTAAAACTTAATCCTTTGCTGTTTATGATAACTGCAACCCTTTCCGCATCTTTGGCCTTTATGCTTCCTGTTGCCACCCCGCCTAATGCCATTATTTTCGGCACCAATAAAATCCACATTTCCGAAATGATGCGAACCGGAATTGTTTTAAATATGGTTGGCGTGATAATTATCAGTTTGGCAATGTATTTTTGGGGAACGCTGATTTTCAATATCGATGTAACCGTTTTTCCCGATTGGGCAGTTGCCGGAGTAAAATAGAGTTAACTCCGGTTTCGTAAGCCACTTCGTTTATTTTATACTTTCCTGTTTTGAACAAAAGGAACAAAACTTGACCTGTACGACACAGTCAGCATATAAAAAAGATACAACACAAAACAAACAGAAGACCGGGAGAGAAGTTGAACTTCCTAACTCCCGTTAAATTAATTTGTTGCATTTGTAACTTAAATCAACGTATGGCTTTACAGAGTAAGTAAATAAAAAGATTATGATTAAATTTCCATAAATTCAGTTGTTAATTGGGGCGACAATAAACGCTTTCGCCCTGTTTTTCATCATATATTTTTCGTTGCTAAATAAGTATATTTACAACATTATAATAAAAGTATAACATGAAGTCGTTACTAAAATCAGTTTCAATTCCCCTCACTCTTGCATTATTAACAAGTTTATCAGCATGTAACTCAACAAAAAAAGCCACTCCCGAAACGAATCAGAAACCAAATATCATTTATATTTTGGCCGACGATTTAGGTATAGGCGATTTGGGTTGTTACGGACAGCAAAAAATTGAAACCCCCAATATCGATAAAATTGCAAAAAACGGAATACTTTTTACCGAGCATTATGCAGGAGCTCCGGTTTGCGCACCCTCGCGCTGCGTGTTATTAACCGGAAAACATATGGGGCACGCACAGGTGCGTGGTAACGATGAGTGGAACGAACGTGGCGATGTTTGGAATTATCGTGCTATGCTTGCTGATTCGACACTTGAAGGACAGCGCCCAATGGAAAAGGGAACCATAACAATTGGTAAAAAAATGCAGGACGCCGGCTACAAAACAGCCATGTTTGGCAAATGGGGTTTGGGAGCGCCACAAACGCACAGCATTCCCACAAAAATGGGATTCGACTTTTTTGTTGGGTACAATTGCCAGCGTCAGGCACACACTTACTATCCTGTGCATCTTTATAAAAACGAAGCCCGGCTCTACTTAGGAAACGATACAGTTGCACCCCATACAAAATTCGACAAAGATGCCGACCCTTACGATTTAAACAGTTACAAAAAATATACGCTGCAAAGTTATTCGCCCGATGTAATGTTTAAAGAACTTACCGGATTTGTAAGTCGAAACAGCAAAAATCCATTTTTTATTTATTGGGCAACTCCAATTCCTCACGCGGCATTGCAAGCCCCAAAACGATGGGTCGACTATTATGTAAAGAAATTTGGCGACGAAAAACCATATATTGGAAACAAAGGATATTTCCCAACTCGATACCCACATGCAAGGTACGCTGCAATGATTTCGTACCTCGACGAAAATGTGGGCAAACTTGTTAAGCAACTAAAAGACTTAGGCATTTACAACAATACATTAATTATTTTTACGTCGGACAACGGAGCCACATACAATGGTGGAACCGACTCTCCATGGTTCGATAGCGGCGGCCAATACAAAAGCGAATATGGCTGGGGAAAAGGATTTTCTCACGAAGGCGGCATCCACACTCCCATGGTTGCATCGTGGCCGGGGCACATAAAACCCGGAACACAATCGAGCCACATTTCAGCTTTTTGGGATGTAATGCCTACTCTTTGCGAAATTGCCGGAATAAATGCCCCTGACAGCATTGATGGAATAAGTTTTTTACCCGCTTTAACCGGGAAAGAACAGAAAACTCACGACTATTTATACTGGGAATTTCCTTCGTATGGAGGACAGCAGGCAGTTCGTTTGGGAAAATGGAAAGCTATTCGTAACAATATTTTTAAAGGGAACATGACCATTGAACTTTATAATCTCGAAAACGATATTCAGGAACTGAACGATGTAGCAGCCCAACACCCCGATGTAGTTAAACAAATGGAAGAGATTATGAAAAAAGAACATGTCCAAGCTAAATCGAAACGGTTTAGAATGAAAGAACTTGGCGACGTGAAATAAAAAACTGATAATACTAAACTTTTGGTTATCAGCAAAGTTTCAATTTTTTTCAAAGGTTACGAAAAAAGACTCTCAACAAATTCGCGACGTCTGAAAATTTGCAGATGTTCGAGTTTCTCACCAATTCCAATGTATTTTACAGGAATTTTAAATTGGTCGGAAATCCCAATTACTACTCCCCCTTTTGCTGTGCCATCTAATTTTGTAAGTGCCAGCGCAGTAACTTCCGTAGCTTTTGTAAATTGTTTGGCCTGCTCAAATGCATTTTGTCCGGTAGAGCCATCTAAAACAAGCAAAACTTCGTGAGGTGTATCGGGAATTATCTTTTGCATCACTTTCTTAATTTTCGAAAGCTCGTTCATTAAATTAATTTTATTATGCAAACGTCCTGCTGTATCAATAATAACAACATCGGCATTCGATGCTTTAGCCGAGGCAAGTGTATCGTAGGCTACCGAGGCAGGATCGGAACCCATTTTTTGCTTAACAATGGGTACATCAACGCGCTTTGCCCAAACCTCTAACTGTTCAATGGCAGCGGCTCTAAACGTATCGGCAGCACCAAGTACAACTTTTTTACCGGCACGTTTAAAATTATAAGCAAGTTTTCCAATGGTTGTGGTTTTTCCAACTCCGTTCACTCCCACCACCATAATTACATAAGGCCCGTCGGTTTCGGGTAAATCGAAGTCTGAAACGTCGGTGGTATTATTCTCTTCCAACAGTGCTGCAATTTCCTCTTTTAAAATGGTATTCAGCTCTCCAATTCCCATATATTTATCGGCAGCAACACGTTTTTCAATGCGCTCAATAATTTTTAGCGTTGTATCGACACCAACATCCGACGTAATTAAAACTTCCTCTAAATTATCGAGAACCTCATCGTCGACTTTTGATTTTCCGACAACCGCACGTCCAAGTTTTTTAAAAACGCTCTCTTTGGTTTTTAAAAGTCCCTCGTCGAGATTTTCCTTTTTCTTTTTGCTAAAACTCCCAAATAATCCCATAATTTTAAAATTGCAGGCCTTAAAAATAACAATTGTTAAAACATCTCAACAAAGTTACACGAATAATTGTAAATACACCCGGTAAAATTCTCAAATAAATCAGATTGAATTTACCGGGTTAAGTCAATATACAAAAAAAGCTTTCATCAGTTGATGAAAGCTTTTTTTGTATTGTAATACCGTATTGTTATTTTATTTAAAATAACCTTTAACGTCATCGTTCGAAATTATCTCTTCTTTAAAAGTGTAAGCACCGGTTTTTTCCGATTTTACCATTTTAATTACTTTGGCGTGGCCTTTACCAGCACCTTTCTGTAATGTTGCTACCGCTTTCTTTGCCATAACTTATTATTTAATTTCTTTATGAACAGTTACTTTTTTCAGAATAGGATTGTATTTTTTCAACTCCAAACGTTCGGGAGTATTTTTCCTGTTCTTTGTGGTGATGTATCTTGAAGTTCCTGGCACACCACTATTCTTGTGCTCTGTGCACTCGAGAATTACCTGAACTCTGTTACCTTTTTTAGCCATTTTTAAGATCTTTAAAATTTATCGATAAAACCTTTTGCCTGTGCTTCAAGAAGTGCAGCTTTTACACCCTTTTTATTAATGGTACGAATACCGGCAGCAGACACATTAATTTGTACCCAACGATCTTCATCAGGCATGTAAAATTTCTTTTTGAACAGGTTTACATTGAACCGTCTTTTGGTTCTTCTTTTCGAGTGAGAAACATTGTTACCCACCATTGCTTTTTTTCCTGTTATTTGACAAACTCGTGACATTTCTTTTTATTTCTTAAATGATCAAACAAACACGTTATTGAAACGGCTTGCAAAGAAAATACTTTTTTACAGAAAATTCAAAATATTGAGTAATTATTTGCTTAAACAATTAACATTTAACTGTTAATTCGAAAACAACGCCGAAATAACACTTCTAAATAGCAGATAATCACGCATCTATTTTAATCATATATTTTAAAAATATATTAACTAACAAACCAATTGCTCTAATATCTAAATACTCATCCCGTTTTGAATCCGGGAACAAAAGATGTACTTTGCAACGGCATACGCAATTAGCAGTGGAACAGAAACAAACAGGATGAATTCCAATTCACAGAAAATCCATTGTTGACTGAAGCAGCAGAATATACTCAAAGCAACATTCCCACAAAGCTTAAAAACAAAAAACCGCTCCGGGAACTCCGAAACGGCTTTTAAAATATCGTTAAAACGATGCTTTACAAAACAGCTTTGCAAGCATCTATTAAAGCTTTTGCATTTGCATTCGAAGGGTCTAAAGCTTGTGCCTTTTCTAAAACAGCAATTGCCGCTTTAAACTCAACTTTCGACTTACTCACCTCTTTTGCATAAGCAGCGTCGTCGGTTTTTAGTGAACCGGCATTAACTTTTTCGTTTGCAGCACTTAAAATAGCTGCTCCTTTTTTATAGAGTACATTTCCTTCGCTAACATAAACTTTCACCAAAGCAGAGGTTAATTTTTTGTCGCCGGGAAACATCTCAACACCAGATTCTAAAGCAGCTTTGTACTCATCATTTTTCTTCTGTTTTTTCAAAATAGCAGCTTTATAATACTGAGCAGTTGCGCCTTTATGCCCACTCTCAACCGATTGAGTAAACCATGCAATTGCTTTGTCGTAATCTTTTCCTTTATAAGCTGCAATAGCTGCGTTATAAACCATTGCTTTTGTATCGCCATCGGTAGCAGCAATTGCCGCTTCGTAGCTCGCTACTGCATTTTTATAATCTTTTAACTTGCTGTACGAACGGGCTTTGTAATCGTTTGATTTTGCCACATTTGCTTTCGCTGTAATTGCTTTGTCGAAATACGAAATTGCTTTTTCGTAATTTTTGCTGTTGTAGGCAGCCAACCCAATGTTGTAGTTAATGGCATCGGGAACCTGAACATCTCCTAAATTATTCATTGCCTTTTCGTACAATTCAAGCGCTTTTGCATAATCTTTCCCTTTTAATGCTTCGTTTGCCTGGTTAATTACCTCAGCTGCATCTTGTGCATACGTTAAAGCAGTAAAACAAACTGCAATAAATAATAGTGCTACTTTTCTCATCTTAATTTTCTCTTTATTGTTGTTATAAATTATTTAATTCTCTTTTCTTTTTTTTGAAAGCGTCAAAAATAGTAATAATGAATTAAAATCCTAAAATACTGTTTGTAAGAATGTTATTTTTTTTCATAACAACTTCTATCTCACAAAAATTTTGCCAACATTTCAGCATATCTTTACATACTGTAATTCCGCACATTCGCCCCTATTTCTCGCCTCGTGTTACAGAAACTACTCCTTTTACTTTTTTCATTTTTTGAATAAGAAACTCAAGGTGGTCGAGGCTATAAACCGAAATTTTCAACACCCCTTCAAACTTTCCTCTATCCGATTCGATATTTATAGAACGCATTTGTGTGCCAAGGTCTTTTGCAATAATGTGCGACAACTCCGTTACAATTCCAACTTCATCGATTCCCGAAACGTGCAACGTGGTAACAAACGAGCTTCTGCCGGTTGTTTCGCGCCACTTCGTTTTAATAATCCGGTAGGGGAAACGTTCCTTCATTTGCGGTGCATTGGGGCAACTTTTCCGGTGAATTTTTATACCGTCGTTTATGGTGACAAATCCAAAAATAGCATCGCCAAAAACCGGATTACAACACGGCGCCAGTTTATAATTAATATTTTTCAGGTTATTGTCGATAATTAAAAAATCGTCGCCTCCTTCGAAAGCCAAATCCTTCACCTCGGCGGTTGGTAATAAATCGGTAAGCTTTTGTTTCACACTCTCCTCTTTCTCCGGTTCGGCAAAAATGGCTTTTACATCGAGTGTATCTATTTTCCCGGTTGCCAATTCATAATAAAAATCGACGGCAAGTTTAAACCCAAAATGTTTTAACATTTTCCGAATTGCTTCGTCGTTTAACTCAATTTTCCAATTTTTAAATTTCCGCACCAAAATTTCGCGCCCTTGCGATGCTTGATTTTTTCGCTCTTCGTTTAAACTTGCTTTTACACGGTTTCGCGCTTTTGAAGTAACCAAAAAATCTAACCAGTCTAACTTTGGCTTTTGATTTTTTGCAGTATCGATAGAGATGTGGTCACCGTTTTTCAACACATATTTCAGTGTTACTTTTTTGCCGTTTACTTTTCCTCCCACACAGGTATCGCCCAGCCCCGAATGAATTTCGTAGGCAAAATCGAGCATTGTTGCACCTTGTCGCAATTTTTTTAAATCGCCTTTTGGAGTAAAAACAAAAACCTCGTCGCTGTAAATTTCCGAACTAAACTGATCGATAAAATCGACCACATTTAAATCGGGATTTTCAAGAATATTCCGAATATTTGCCAACCAGTTATCGTACCCCGAATTCTCTTTTCCGCCTTTGTATTTCCAGTGCGCTGCCAACCCTTTTTCGGCAACTTCATCCATCCGTTTTGTGCGAATCTGAATCTCGACCCACCTTCCGTGCGGCCCCATAACAGTGGTATGCAACGACTCGTATCCATTTGATTTTGGGATGGTAATCCAATCGCGCAGCCGTTTCGGGTTCGTTTGATACTCTTCGGTAACAAACGAATATACAAGCCAGCAATCCGATTTTTCATTCTCCAATTCCGACTCTAAAATGATTCGAATGGCAAATAAATCCATCACTTCATCGAACGACACATTTTTCGTATTCATTTTAGTATGAATAGAAGAGATTGACTTCGTTCTGGCTTTCATCGAAAAAACTAGTCCTTTCTTTTTCAGCTTCTTTTCGATGGGTTTTACAAACTCGGCAACAAAACCGGCACGCTCTTTTTCGGTCTCTTTTAACCGGTTAACAACATAATCGTACGCCTCGCGGTTTTGGTATTTTAAACATAAATCTAAAAGTTCCGAATTAATTGTATAGAGCCCCAACCGGTGTGCCAACGGAGCATACAAATGCGACGTTTCCAAAACAATTCGTTCGCGTCTTTCGGCACTGTACAAGTCGAGATTTCGCATTACCTGCAAGCGGTCGGCAATTTTTATTATAATAACACGAACATCGCCGGCAAGTGCCAACAGCAATTTGCGATAGTTTTCCGAATGTAAATCAACCGTGTCGGTACCCAGTGCATTTATTTTTTTCATACCATCTAAAATGGCATACACCGATTTTCCAAACTCACTTTCAATCTCTTCGCGTGTAGCTTTTTCCGGAAGTTCGGCATACATAATATTATGCAAAATGCCCGAAATAATTGAGTCGGAACCCAAACCAATTTCAGAAGCAATTATCGATGCAACATCAAGCGAGTGTTCCAAAATAACTTCACCGGTTCGAAATTTACTTTCGCCAATATATTTTTTTGCAAACTCAAAAGCTTTTTCAAATTTGCCAATATCGGCTGCCTGCCAGTTTTTATGGCAAATTTCTTTTAACTTATTGTATTTCTTATCTATCTGTTCCACCATTCCTCCAAATTTAGTTCATCGAACTTCTACTGTTTAGTTTTATGCGCAAAAAAAGGCTGCAATAAATTGCAG